>JALYJH010000016.1 GCA_030775415.1 Acidobacteriota bacterium
GCTCAGTCAGGGTTTGACATAATAGAGTATTGCGTGAATCGAGCTGCTCCATCTCGCGCTTGCGAAAGACGTCCTGCCTGTCACGTTCGGCAATCGACAAATAGAGACCTGTTTTATCGTTCTCCAAGCTTTTCGCATATGAAAATACGGAAGCAAACGTGCCGAGGAGCGCGCCTACTTCGTTGAATTTCGCGACAACCTCGGGAGAATCGAGTTCCACTTCGTCAGCAGCCGCGCGCAGCAAGAATGTAAAGACGTCAACGACGCATTTCGGCATGCGTCCATCGGCTGCAAGTTCCGCAGTCGAAAATTGCGTGTGCCGAAGGCCCTGCGAAAGGAAGCTATCTAGATATTCTGAAATAGAAGCATCGCTGGTTGTAGCGCGTTCCAAACCTACGCGGGAGGCCAACCGTTGTAGTTGGCGCGCCGGCTGATCTATCAGCGCGTCATAATCAATCACCACACGCCGGGACCCGGCGCTATCAAGTACTGCGGGAATCATGTGATGAAGCCAGAGCCAAAGACCTTTCTCTACTGGGATCTGGTTCCGTTTTTCGAGCGATAGGGCGACACTCAGGGGATTGCGAAGCGCAATGACATAGCGCCCTTCACACTGGGAAGTGTCCATGACCGATCGCCAGAACGTTAGCAGTCGGGACGTGCGAGGGTCCTTAAAGCCCCACGCGCTTGGATATTCTCCAGTCCGTTTGCGAACAAGCTGGACAGCCGAAAGCTTTAGGTCGTCGATAACCGGGTCTGCGTTCCCTGGCAACTTCCAACCAAACCCGAAAGCATCATAGGCGGAGCCCAGATGACTTAACAATCGCTCATTGATCGATAGGCAGTCTAGGTCTTCCCAGAAGCCAGTCGGGTTGTCGGGACCAGGCGCAAGTAATTGTTTTCCAAGGCTTACGCCAGTTGCCTCCAGTCCCCTTGCGATCGCACTCGTGCCCCCGCGGTGCATCCCCAGCACCATGACCACTTGCCGCTTGGGAGGGTTCATATTTAAGTGAATATTGTAACGCGTGTCGCCTGGTTTTTCGAAGAAACATCTTGCTCTACTTCGTAATCAACTATAATCAAAATCTTAGACCATCTTGACGTCGACTCGGCGGAACAGTTTGGGCTTCCAAGACTGTGGCATAATGGACAGAACTCTCGCCTTACTAGCGGTTAAGCCAAAGACGCAGAGTTGGTACGAGATTTGAGTCTGATGGACCAGATGTGGCACGGCGATCATTGGTTTCTGCTGAAACAGCTAGTGATAAAGGACTTCCGTGTTCGCTACCGGAACATGTCCCTGGGCCTCATCTGGTCTTTAGCTAACCCTTTGATCATGTTGGTGATGTATACGTTTGTGTTCACCTACGTGTTTACAAATAAAATTCCGAACTTCGCGGTGTTCCTGATGTGCGGAATCGTACCATTTAATTTCTTCAGCACGGCGTGGATGATTGGAACCACCTCAATCCTGGACAACGGGGGGCTTGTCAAACGGCTCGCTATTCCACGGGAGATTGTGCCGATTGCAGCGGTCTTATCCAATTGCCTGCATCTGTTTATACAGATATCACTGCTGTTGGTGATTATACTGGCGGTCGGGATCCACCCGAACAAGTACTGGTTTTGGCTCCCCGTGATTTGGACGCTCGAGATTGCCTTCGCTTGCGGCTTAGTGTTGGCGTCCTCAGCGATGAACGTCTACATTCGTGACATTCGGTACGTCGTCGAATCTTCCTGTGTAATTCTCTTTTGGCTGGTGCCGATTTTTTATCCTTTTTCGGCGATCCCGGCGCGCTTCAAAAATCTTTACCAGTACAACCCGGTCGCGGCCTTAGTGCTGGCGATGCGCGAGATCATATTAGAAGCTCATGCTCCGTCGAGCGTACTGCTGATCAAACTGGCTGCGGTCGCCTGCGTTTCGCTCGGAATCGGTTGGGCGGTATTTCGCCAACTACAACGCCGATTCTACGACTACCTATAGTGCGATGGACGATCCGATTATCACCTGTCAAAACGTTTGGAAGAACTTCAGGAAGAATTCGTCGCGACTGCTTCTGAGGCAACGCGTGGCGGCCTGGTTCGAGAAAGATCACGCCGAAAATGAATTCCACGCGCTAAAAGGAATCTCTTTCGAAGTCGGGGTCGGAGAAGGTCTGGCAATTGTGGGTGGCAACGGGGCCGGAAAGAGTACTCTGCTTAGCGTGATCGCGGGACTTGTGCCGCCAGATCGTGGAACGCTCCAAGTTCGAGGCAGAATCGCTGCGTTGATGGACCTGGGCGCCGGATTTCATCCGGATATGACGGGCTCCGAAAACGTTTATGTAAACGCAGCGCTCCTCGGATTAACCGAAGCTCAAACCCGGGATGCGTTTGACTCGATTGTGGCCTTCGCGGGCATCGGAGAATACATTGACGAGCCTCTCCGCGCATACTCCAGTGGTATGAGCTTGCGTCTGGCTTTTTCCGTTGCGGTCAATGTCGATCCGGATATTTTGATTGTTGATGAAGTACTCGCGGTGGGAGACACGGAATTCCAAGCCCGATGCCTCGAAAAAATCCGTAGTTTCCGTCGTCTGGGAAAGACGTTCTTGTGCGTTTCCCATAATAGGGCCTCGATTGAACAGCTCTGTGACCGAGCCCTATGGCTCGACGACGGCGAACTGATCATGCACGGAGAGGTGAGAGAAGTACTAGACGCCTACGAGGGCCGAGTCAGGGCCTGAGCGGAATCTGCGCACCCAGCTAGTCCTACCGAAATGCCTTAGAACATAATCCTATGAGCGACCAAGGACGATCGATAAGGATACACGCGAAGGATATACGCGCTCGGGACTTGTGATTGTAAAAACATGCCCTCAGGCCCGGCTAAAGAATCTAGTGAACTTCTTTAAAGCGTTTCTCACTATAAGCGCGCTGTGGGTTGCCTGCGCCGCGGGACTGCTGGAGTTGTCCGCGCAGAGTGTGAGAGTGTTATTACGAGACGGTTCTCGAGAGAGCACCCATCTAGCGACTCTTCAGCAATTGGGTCCGGTTGAAAACACATCGTTTGTGAACAACGGCAATTTCCTTCTTGAACTGCCTGCAGAGCTAAAACGCGCTAAGGATGCGATCGTCACGACAGTCAGCGCCCCTTCCGGTATCGTTTACACATGCGACACAAGCATTAATGCGGTAGCCGGGGTTTGTAGCTACCTCAATTCAACGATCAGAGGCGTCTACGCCGGCAAGTTTACTAACGCAACTGCAAGCATCTACATCACCTTTGGTGCGACAGGACTAGGGCAAAGCCTCACATCTCTCGCTGAGATTTCGTACGGTTCATTCCGGACCGCCCTGATCGCCTCTCAGTCCAGTGCAAATGACGCAATAGGGGTTTCCAGCAGTGTTCCGGCGACGAATCCCTTCGGGTCGGACGTGATGGCGATAACGAATGCGAACCTGCGTGCCCTCGGCATTGCTCCCACGGCCGGAGTGACCACTGCCGGTTTCAGTTGTACTCCTGGCACCGCCGGTTGCTACGACAGCATCATCACTATCAGTAGTTCCATGCTGTCTTCGGGCGGCCTTTATTTTCGTACCGGATCGATCACGTCAAGCCAGTATGATTTTTACACGGTAGTGGAACACGAAACGGACGAGGTGCTGGGGACATCGTCGTTTGGGTTTGGCGGATTAAGCAGCGGCGGCTATACCTTCGTTGCACCCGCGGATCTGTTCCGCTATCACAGTACCGGAGCGAGGACCCTGGTGGCAGGCACAAACAATGCATGCACCTCCAGCGACGCAACCAACGCCTGTTTCTCTCTAGACGGCGCACATATGGTTCAACAGTATAACAACCTCGACAACGGACAGGATGCCGGTGATTGGGCACCGAACTGCGTAACTCCGCGTGTTCAGAACGCCGTTGGCTGCCCCGGTGTGGCGAACTTAGATATCGCGCCTACGGCCGAGGTTCTCGTTCTTGACCTAGTGGGCTACACGTTGCCACGAAGCAACAGGGTGGGGATCTTTCGAACAACTGGATTCATGACGGCCGAGGACGTAAACGGGAATATTGCCTGGGATGGGGGGACAGATAGCGCGTTCGTTTTCGGAAGCGCCGGCGACATCTTGATCCAAGGCGACTGGGACGGATCGGGCAGGACTAAATTGGGTATTTTCCGCCCGAGCGTGGCAATGTTTGCACTGGACATGAACGGGAACGGGGTGTGGGATCCAGGCGTCGACAAGTTTGGGTTCTTCGGGCAGATGGGCGATGTACCGATCGTAGGAGACTGGACCGGTGACGGGAAGAGCAAGATTGGAATCTACCGCCCAGCGACGCAACTGTTCGCGCTGGACTTCAATAACAATTTGGCTTACGACGTGGGCACTGATAAGACAGGGCACTTCGGTATCGCAGGCGACCAGCCGATCCTCGGCGATTGGACGGGCGACGGCGTCACAAAGATTGGGATCTATAGGCCCTCGGTATCCTTGTTTGCACTGGATGTAAACAATAACCTCACGTGGGACTCGGGGGCGGATAAAGCCAATGTGTTTGGCGTCCCGGGTGACACGCCGCTTGTGGGCGACTGGACGGGCGATCATATCGCGAAGGTCGGTATCTACCGCGCCACTTCATCACTTTGGGCGCTCGACATCAACAACAATTTGGCTTGGGACGCCGCCACCGATAAAGCTGGCGTGTTCGGCGCGGCCGGAGACAGCCCGGTCGTGGGGGACTGGACTGGCACCGGCATAACGCGGGTTGGCGTGTTCCGGCCAAGCGTAGGGCTCTGGGGGCTGGATGTGAACGGAAACCTTGCCTGGGACCCGGGCACGGATCTTTCCGGCATCTTTGGAACAACCGGGGACACGCCTTTGATTGGCAGATGGTGACCCTAGACTGGTCGAGCTGCAAGCAGAAGCTGTTCGTCTTCGCGCATCCGCGAATTCCAGAACGCCCAAAAGTACTGGGCCCAGTTCAATCAGTAGAACGTTAAATACCACTTCCTTTACATTCTCGATTCTGATATTATTTAGCTCTAATCAATGCCTTTTAAAAATCTTGTCTTTTAACAGGATTGCAGAAGCTACATGTCTTTGCGCGCGCGTTTTTGAGAGTGCCTTAAGCAAAATAGTACGTTCAAGGATCCAGCGTATTGCTGTAGACTCACGCAAAAGGTGATGAGGACAGATACTGGAGGAGCCCCTACATGTCCCCGCGCCGCAATGGAAGCATTCGTTTTTCGCTTTGGACCGTTCTTCTCGCGAGCATTGTTGTTCCGAAAGCAGTAAATGCTCAGACATTTCAGCCCGTGCCGGCCCTGTCGTTCACGAAGGTCTTCGCAGGGGCAAACCCGCTTCCTCAGGTAGTCACAATCGGCCGGGTCGGCGCTGCGTTTAACTACTCGGTGGCCGCCTCCACGTCGACCGGCGGAGCATGGTTAACCGTCATATGGGGCAATGGATGTGGCTATTGTGCCGCACCGAGCCCGATTATGGTGACCGTGAGTCCGCTCGTAACGCTGGCGGCCGGGTCGTATACAGGGCAGATCGTCGCCACGTCCCAATCTGGCGGTGTAACGCTGACCATTCCCGTCACTTTGATCATTGCTGCCTCGGGCACTCCATTTATAGATACTCTTCAGGGGCAAATGAACTTTTCGTTGAAGACGGGCCGAACAACGGCGACAAGCCAGGACATTCAGATTCGAAACGGGGGATCAGGCACGCTGAACTGGGCTCTGACGAAGAGCACTTCGGATGGCGGCGATTGGCTCACGATATCCGGCTCCAGTGGAACGGCTCCGGCTTTCGTCACAGTTGGCATCAACGTTGCGAATCTGCCCGGCGCAGGACTCACGCAAGGCACATTCGTCGGTCAGCTTGTATTTTCGGGCGGAGGCACAACTGTTACAGTTCCCGTTAGTGTCGTGGTGGGTGACAATATCCTTACTCAGGTGAATCCAATTAGCTTCACCAAGGTATTCGGAGGCGCCGATCCCCTTCCGCAGGTGTTGACCATCGCCAGCACGGGTACAACGTTCAACTATTTCATCGACACCACCGGTACCGCCTCCTCAACAGGTGGCGCATGGTTGACCGCCACCACGAACACCGGATGTGGCTATTGTGCCGCGCCAAGCATGGTGACAGCCACGATTAATACTAGTGCCACTCTGCCGGTAGGATCCTACACCGGCCAAATCGTCATCGTCCCACAATCGGGTTTCATGGCGATCACGATTCCCGTAACCCTGACGGTCGCTCCAGCAGGTGGTACATTCCTTGACAATTTTACCGGTCAGATGAGTTTCGCGCTAAAGACCGCCGGTACTAGCATCACGAGTCAGGACCTCCAAATCCGCAATGCGGGGGCAGGAACGCTGAACTGGACAGTAGCCGGAAGCACGTCTGACGGCGGAAACTGGCTAACGATTTCCGCGCCAAGCGGAACGGCGCCCGGATTCGTGACCATCGGAGTTACCGTTGCGAATCTTCCGAACGGGGGCCTGATCGCTGGTACATTCGTTGGGGAACTAGTGTTTCAAACCAATGGAAGCGCGGTTACGGTTCCGATTAGCGTGACCGTGGGAGACAACATTTTCAGCCAAGTGAATTCTATTAGCTTCACCAAGGTTTTTGGCGGCGCGAATCCGCTGCCGCAGACTATACTGATCCCGAGCACGGGAACAACTTTCAACTATTTTATTACTTCCTCGACCGGAAATGGGGGCGCGTGGCTTACGGCTACCACGGGCAACGCATGCGGATACTGCGCCACGCCGAGCACTGTTATCGCGAAGATTACGGCAAGTCCCACACTTCCTGTCGGAACGTATACCGGGGAGATCGTCGTGACTTCGCAGGGAGGCACTCTAGCAATGACGATCTCCGTAACCCTTACCGTGGCCCCTGCGGGCACCGCGTTTTTCGATAATGTTCCAGGCCAAATGAGCTTCTCCCTCCAAACTGGAAGTAACACTAACCCGCCGTCGCAACAGCTTCAAATTCGAAATGCGGGAACGGGAACTCTAGGCTGGACGCTTAATCCTACGACGTCGGATGGCGGCAATTGGTTGAACGTGTCTGGCGGTTTGAGTGGAACGGCGCCATCCATCCTGACCTTATCGATCGTAAAGGCCAATCTTCCGGGCCAAGGGCTCATTGCCGGGTCGTTTGTGGGCAATCTGGAATTCCAATCGGGAGGAAGCTCAGTCACAGTTTCGATAAGTGTTGTAGTCGGCGACAATGTTTTCAGCCAGGTGAATCCCATTAGTTTCATAAAAGTTTATGGCGGAGCCAATCCACTTCCGCAGACCCTGACGGTGGCGAGTACCGGTACCACTTTCAACTATGCCATGAGTTCTTCGACCGCCAACGGCGGGGCCTGGCTTACCACAGCGACAAACACCGGATGTGGTTATTGCGCAACGCCGAGCATGGTGACGGCGACGATCAACGCTCCACCGACTTTGGCGGTGGGGACTTATACGGGTCAGATTGTTGTTATCTCTCAGGCCTCAACGTTGGCAATCACCATACCGGTAACGCTGACCATCGTACCAGCCAGCGCAACGCACCTGGATGACCTTCAGGGGGCGATGAGTTTTTCATTTGTTACCGGAAGCGGTAGTCCACCCGTGCAGAATATTCAAGTTCGAAATGGCCGTGCAGGCGCGCTGACTTGGAAATTGACTCCTAGCACATCCGATGGCGGCAATTGGCTTCATGTATCAGCCTCGAGTGGGACCGCACCCGCCAAGGTGGCCATCAGTGTAGTGAACGCAAATTTACCCGGACTAGGATTGATTGCTGGAACCTTCACCGGGCAACTCTTGTGGGAGGCAGCCGGCGCAAGCATTACAGTGCCTGTAAGCGTCACAGTAGGGGCCAATGTTTTTGTCCAGCCGGCACCGCTCATATTCTCAAAAGCCGTCGGCGGCGGAAATCCCTTGTCCCAAGTTCTAAACATTGCTAGCAGTGCTACTAATTTCAACTTCACGACGGCCTCGGCGAGTGCGACGGGAGGGGCGTGGCTAACGGCCGCAACCGTCGGGGGATGCGGATACTGCGCTACACCTCACGGCGTAACCGTGGGCATTTCGGCAGATCCGGCACTGCCCAACGGAACCTACACCGGGCAAATTGTACTTACCGCGCAGAACGGTTTGATGTCCATGACCGTTCCTGTCACCTTGATTGTTGGAAACGGCGGGAATGGCACGTTTACTCCAGGGAAGCTGGGCATTTGGAGGCCGGGCTTGTTCAATATGGTATCGGAGGATGTGGACGGCAATATCGCCTGGGATTCTCCGCCGGATCAGGCGAATTTCTTCGGCGCAACCGGCGACACGGTCATCTTCGGCGATTGGGACGGCTCCGGGAAAACCAAGATGGGTATTTTCCGCATTACCAATGGCGCGGCGATGTTTGCACTGGACTCGAACGGCAATGGCGCATGGGATCCCGGGATTGATCAGTTTGGATTCTTCGGCCAGCCGGGTGATATCCCGATCGTTGGCGACTGGACCGGGGACGGAAAGAGCAAGATTGGGGTCTATCGGCCCAGCACCGGCTTGTTCGCGCTAGATGTCAACGGCAACTTGAGCTTTGATGGAGGCGTCGACAGGACGGGCAAGTTCGGCACGGGAGGCGACACGCCGATCATAGGTGACTGGACCGGCAGCGGAATCTTCAGGGTAGGAACGTTCAATAACGGGTCGTGGTCGTTGGACGTCGACAATACCCTGACCATCAGCGGAGGCGACAGCATCGGTATCTTCGGACAAGCGGGAGACACACCGTTGCTTGGGGATTGGAACGGAGATGGCAAGACCAAAGTAGGGATCTACCGGGCGACTGGAGGCATCTTCGGGCTGGATTACAACGGGAATCTCGCGTTCGACGGTGCTGACAAGGGAGGCGTGTTTGGGCCCGGAGGCGCGGGGATTATACCGGTGGTGGGAGACTGGGATGGCACAGGAGTGACTCGAATCGGCATCTTCGATAACACCACATGGGGAATTTGGTCCCTGGATATGAACGGCAACATCGCCTGGGATGCTGGGACGGACATGTGGGGCGCATTAGGCGCCGCGGGCGATACACCGATTGTCGGTAAATGGTAAGAGGAGCGGATTCGCCTTCGGCAGTGTCGAATACCACACGTCCCGGCTTTGCCTCAAGACTTTACCTGGAGGTTCCACCGTCGCGGTCGCGCTGGGCTGCGGCCTTGACGCAGACCCAGCTGTGTGAAGAGGGCCTCAATATGAAGGCGAAGCGGCAGAATCGAGCGACATTGGATTCGCTACTATATTGGATTGAATCGTGGGGCACGTCAGCTCAATATCACCCGCTCTTTTCAGCTGGTGACGAGATCGCTAGTCTGCTAGGAGTTGACAGAATCGCTGATATACATCAGGCCTTCGATATGAATTGACATCATAATGTGTTGCCTGCGATAGTGTTCACTTGAGTTGAGGGTGCGATCATTTCGTAGAATGGGTACGGTGGATTTCATATGATGACAATCACGCGTTGCCTATTTACTTTATCGATAATGGGATTCGCTTCCCTGGCTCAGGCCGACAACACCTTCGACGGGAAATGGACCGCCGATATTGCCAGACCGGCTCCGGCTGCAAATCAGATCTTGGCGATTACGCTGAACGCCAAAGAGGGCAAGGTAACCGGCTCGATCCAAATCCAGGGTGGCGGGGAATTTCCCATTGAATGGGGATTCATCAAGAGCGACCTCATCACGTTCAAGGTGAAAATGCCGTACTTTGAGACAACTGCCGTCTTTATCTACTTGGGCAAGCTGGATGGCGACCAGATCGCGTTTGGGCGGCGTCCGGAAGACCTGACTTTGGGGAGGCTGGTGGAGTTTACGGCCAAGAGAGCGAAATAGGCGGAGAGCGATCGGACCAGACATCGCGCCGTTGGTGCATGACCTCACCCATTGTGGAGCGAATGTTCATTTCGTTCAAATAGGGGTCAGCTATTTTAAACGATTGAGATATGCAATCTCTATCGGGATTGGGTGCAAAAAAAATGGGCGGGGGTCGGAGGCATTTTAGGAATAGGCCTCCAGTTTACCCAAACCCGCTGGGGTCGCGCTAAGTCCGTTGAAACTCCCTACGGTGAACGCGCCGTCATCGATACACTTGGACCACGTATAGGGGAGCTGCGCCTGCACACTACGACTGAACTTGTGGTTCAGAAAGGTCTGCAATGAGTTGTACTGGGAGGTAGTGATCGGCTCGGGAGTTGTAAAAGAGCCCAAGCTACCATTCAGACGCGTGCTGCTGAACTGATAAACCCCGTTGGAACTTATCGTGTATGTGGCCAAATTGAAGCGACCAGTGCTGAAAGCCGGTCCCTACCGGAGTAATGCCGGAGCCCGGGCTTACCAGACCGTCCGTCAGAGAAGAAATGTTGAAAAAATTGAGGGGCTGGGCACCGTTGCTGAGGGTGTAATGATCCGGCTCATCCGAATTCTTGGTGGGACGAGAGAAGCTGAAGCGGCAAGATTGGTAATGTTAGGAGTTAAGATGTGGCGCTCCTCCACGGTCGAATACTGGGAGTGCGAGTGGTCATATCCGGGCCAATAAGGCAGAGGTCCCCCGCCGGTCCCGGTGCCCGCGCCGGCAAACGGCTCTACTCGGCGGCTTTGTCGGAGAAATATCGCACGAACAACGAATCCTTCTCAGTGAAAGTGTAGTCAAAGCGGGCCAACACGTAATCTTCGTGGATCGTTTGGTTGCCGTAGGTGGCCGCTGTTCCGGTCTGCCCGCTAGCGCTTATGGTACCCGGATCGGGCTTCGGATAGATGGCCAGCGTGTTGGCGATGGCCGTGCGGGTCGCCGGATTAGTGGCTGTAATCGTGCACGCGGCAGGACAATTGGGCACGAAGGCGACTCTATTCTCCTCCAGCAATTGCCGGATTCCTTCGTAGTCCACAAAGAAAAACGCTTTGTTGTTCTTCACCGGGCCACCCAGGCTGCCGCCGAATTGATTCCGGCGAAAGGGCGATGCACTGCTTTCATTGGAAAAGTAATCGCGCGCGTCGAGTGCGCTGTTGCGGAGGAAATCGAAAGCCGAGCCGTGGAACGCATTCGTGCCCGATTTGCTGACTGCGTTAATGACCGCACCGTTGCCGCCGTATTGCGCCCCATAGGCGTTCGTCAAAGTTTGGAATTCACCGATCGCCTCCACTCCCAGCGACGAACCCGTGATGGAGCCGACGCCGTTGTTCCAGAAGCTCTGCAAGTTCTCATCGTCGAGCATGATGGCCTGTCCTTCGGGCCTTCCTCCCGCGACCGAATACTGCGCCGACCGCCCCTGCATGGCGCTATTGACCGATACGACAGTAGCGACGCCCGGCGCCAACAGGATCAGTTGCTCGAAGTTCCTGCCATTGAGCGGCAGTTCGCGCATCTGCTGTTGTGAGGTGTAGGTGCCGATAATCATATAACAAACACGACATAAACTTGAAAATAATGGATCGACCTTAAGGCGGTGAGTTCCCGGAGACTCGCATCTCAGACCTCGGAACCATCCTCCGGTGAGTTTTTCTGAAAACTAAGCCAAGCGGGGGGGCATCAGATCGTGAGTTTTGTCCCTAGATCTTGATCTTGAGCAGCTTGGCGGCAGTCTCCCCCAGGATGGCGCGCTTGTCGGCATCGCTGAGGCCGGGCGTTTTTAGAATGTCGTCCACTATGGTATTGCTCCATAGATAGGGGAAGTCGGTTCCAATCATGATCTGGCTGGCGCCGCATTCCGCCACCAGATGGCGCTCGCCTTCGGTGTTGAACACCATGGAATCGAAATACAGTTGGCGCAAATATTCCGAGGCGTGCTTTTTGGAGTGATTGCACGCATCCGGGAATCTCACGCAGCCGTAATCGGAGCGGCCGGCGTAAGATGGCAGATACCCGCCCGCATGGGCCGAGCACAGCTTCAGTCCCGGAAACTTATCTAGCGTCCCATCGAAAATCAGATGCGACAAGAAAATGGTGGTCTCCAGCGGATTGCCGATGACGTTGGCCAAACCGCCCCCGCCCTGCAAGCGCTTGCTGATTTCCGGGACGCCCTGAGGATGCATGAAGATGAGGCATCCGAGCTCCTCGGCTTTTTTCCAGAAAGGATCGAACTTGGGGTGGGATAGCTCGTCTCCGTTGACCCGGCCTCCGATGGACCCTCCGCGTAAGTTGTATTTCCTGATGCCCTCTTCGAGTTGTTCGGCTGCCAGATCGGGATACTGTAAGGCAGTCGTGGCGAAGGCCACAAAGCGGTCGGGATACTTGGCGCACAGTTCCGCCAGTCTTTCATTTTGCAGCTTGATCACCTGGGCGACGAGATCGCGTTCGGCTGAATACCAGGTGGGGCCGATGCTCAGTGCCTGCATGTCGATTCCCCATTCGTCCATGCGCGCGAAGCGCTCGCTGGCCATGGCGCCCTCCATTATTCCGGCTTCGCACTGTCCTGTTTTGCAGGCATTGCCGGGCTCGATCTCTTGGCCTAGCAACGCAAGGGCCTCCGGCACGATAACATGAGCGTGGATGTCTACCGTCTTCACGCGGCGTCCGCCCACTATCACCTTCCGCCGTCTGGAAGCGCTTGCGGACTGCGCGTTTAATCGCCCGTCGAAGAGATGGCAACCGGTGAAGATGACTCCGGCTGTGGCCGCATTTTGGAGGAACTGCCTGCGATTGCTCATGCGTGAATCCTTTCCCGTGAAGTGTATCAGGCGCGGCTCGGCCCGGCAATGGACGTTCGGCCCCTCACAAATTGATGGATGAACTGGCAATTTGAGCGCCCACGGCGGGCCTGGATGATCCGCTCTACTAATTCAGCTTCAATTCAAACTAAATCTGCCGGGAAGGGGGAATCTCCCAAAATATGCGCTTCACTTCAAAACCATTTTCTGATCGACAGTCTTATCCTCGACAACCAAGCCGTAGGCGGGGCCATCATTTCGTCCAGGTCATGTCGCCATAATAAACCGTCTTGTTCGGCGACCAGATCGCGTTTGGGCGGCGTCCGGAAGACCTGACTTTGGGCAGTCTGGTGGAGTTTACGGCCAAGAGAGCGAAATAGGCGTAGCGGCGGGCCCTTGCGCGGAGACAAATCCGCATTGCCGAGGCGCTCAGAGGTAGATTTTCACTTCAAAACCATCTTCTGATCGACAGTCTTATCTTCGACAACCAACCCGTAAGCGGGACCCATCATCTCATCCCAAGTCATGTCGCCATAATAAACCGTCTTGTTCGGATTGGGATTGAACTTGTTGTTGGCCGAGTTGTCATAGTGCGCAACGATGTGCATCTTGGTCCCTTTGGGGATCTTGATCCACGTGTCGTACCAAATTTGCCAAGTGAAATCGTACTTGGGAACGTCCAAGATCATTTCCTTCCGTCCGTCCGGATACGTCAATTCAAAGCTCATTTGCTTCCCGCGCAGGTGCATGTGAGGCATCATTCCTACCAACGTTACGTCCCTGGCAAACTCGACATCGGCCGGAGGGCTCTCCCAATTGGGATCATTGGGCGGAATCGCAAAGTGAGCATGATCCTGGGGCGCGGAGGCAGACATGGCAAGGTAGCGATACTTTGGCGGCTCCTTTGCCACGGTAAAACCAATCGCAATGTTAGCGCCCTTCACGGGTGTGCCATTCGGAGTGAAGTGATAGTTAATGGCGATATCGGTTCCCGCCGGAATCAGTTTAGCGGCGCTGTACTGACGGAAATCCGAAGCACCTCTGCCGGGCTCATAACATTCTTCGATCCCATTCGTCCCGGCGAATATACCACCCACCGTATTCGGCGGCGCGGGCTCTCGCTTTACACCCGAGGTTGTTCCATCCAAGCCTTTCCGGTCGTCAATTTCGTCGCCGTTGGCGTCCCGCCGTTTGTCCTGCCAGATAGCCTTGCCGTACTCCGTGCCGGGCTTGTGCGGCCCTAGGGCCAAGCAAGTGTGATGCGTTACCGTCGGATTGCTGGGGCGAAGTTCGATCGAATTTACCCACGTGTCTTCAGTGAAGGGGCTGGGAATGACGACCCAGGTCCACTCCAGTAAACCACTCGCGGGAACGTCCAACCGCGGGCCCTGGATTACCACGTCCGGTTTGATTTGCCAGCCATCCGGGGGCCAATCGAGGGGCGCGGGAGCGTCCTTCGGATCGCCTGGCGCGGCACCGGTATCCGCCCATTTCGCGAGGATGTCAATGTCACTTTGCTTTAGCGAGCGGTCATTGGTAAAGTGACCAATCTTGGAATCCGCCCCCCAGGGTGGCATTTTTTTCGATAGGACGGCGGCTTTTATTGCCTTGGCCCAGGGCCGGGTACTTTCGTAGCTGAGGAAAGACATCGGCGCGATCTGGCCCGGGCGATGGCAGCCTTGGCAGTTTTTTTGTAAGACCGGGAAGACGTCCTTGTTGTACGTTACGGTGTTAAGCGCTTCCCCAGGCGGAGTCGAGGCATTGTCCGCTCCCAGCGCAAGCGTGCCTAAGGTCAAACAACTTACGATCAAAACCTTCGTTCGCATCCCGTGTTCTCCCTAATAGTCGAGCCAACCACAGTCTATTTGGCATCCCCAGGGTTAGTCAAATAGATATTGGCTAACGAGAAGATAGTGAACTGCTATTAAACGGAATATCCATTTACTAGGCGCAATCCGCTCAAGAGTTCGGCGGGCGAACCTGTAGGCTCGACGATTTCTTGCTGACGACGACTTCGACATGTGCCGACTCAATCGCGAAATCGACATTTAGCATCGAGAAGACTACAATCTAACTAAAGTACTCAGACTATGCTGTCACAATATCGCCTTCTCGTTTCTCTCCCTATAGCTCTCGCCTTTTCGCTATCTCCCGCCGCCGCCCAGTGGCTGGATTACCCGACCGCGGGTGTTCCTCGAACTGCGGATGGGAAGCCGAACCTGTCCGCGCCTGCTCCGCGTGGCGCCGATGGAAAGCCTGATTTGTCAGGGTTGTGGGAGATGGAGCGAAAGGGGCGGCTACCCTCTACCCCAGATGTTGAGCCGGTGAACCCAGAGTTTGTCAATATAGGGTCGCGCTTGAAGGGAGGCCTGCCTTATCAGCCCTGGGCGGCGGAGTTGGTCAAGATGCGGGATGCGGAAGGGCGCATTCACGATCCCACTACGCAAGGTCTCCCGCTTGGGATCGTGAAGATGCACACTTTTCCAACACCCAGGAAGTTCGTTCAGGTTCCGGGGCTGCTCGTCATGCTGAGCGAATACAATGCGAGCTACCGGCAAATATTCACGGATGGCCGTCCATTGCTCACCGATCCGAATCCGAGTTGGAATGGTTATTCCACAGGTAAGTGGGAGGGAGATGTTTTGGTCGTTCAAAGCAATGGTTTTCGCGATGGGATTTGGCTTGACAATGACGGTAGCCCGCTGACGGAAGCCGCCAAGATTACGGAGCGGTTCCATCGGCTCAATTTCGGGGAAATGGACATCACCATCAACGTTGATGATCCTAAGGCCTACACCAAACCGTGGACGGTGACGTTAAGGCAAACGATCCGGCTCGACACGGATCTATTGGACTACATAGTGAATGAGAACGAGAAGGACCGGCAGCACATGCCGTCGAAATAGATCGGCGCGCGTGCACCTCAGACTTGGACGCCGACATTACGCATCTGGATCCCAACGCAAACGCTGTTATAATTGCTGGTGCTTATCGCAAGATTAAGATCGTGATGACGAATACCACAAGCAGCGGAGGGCCCCGAGAGATGTGCCGGAGGTCGCGGGTCCCCTGGACGCTGTTGGCGCTTGCCGCTTTGAGTTGGACGACCGGGGCTACAGCCTACGCCCAGAAGCGACCCGGCGGCGCGAATGAGATTGAAGTCCTCGAAGTTCGGCCAAACTTTTTCATGATCGCCGGCGCAGGCGCCAACATCGCCGTGCAGTTAGGAGAGCTAGGGGCCGTGCTCGTCGATACTGGCTCCGCGCGGATGACCGATCCGGTGCTCGCGGCGATCCGCAAGATCACCAACCAGCCCATCCGTTACATCATCAATACCAGCGCCGAGCCAGACCATGTGGGCGGCAACGAAAAACTCTCCAAGGCCGGCGAGTCCTTGATCCCTCCGAACAACGCGGCTAGCGTGAATGTCGTCAACGAAGTGAATCAAACTGGAGGAGCCGCGATTCTGGCAACCGACAACGTCCTCAACCGGATGAGCGCGCCGACTGGCCAAGCTTCTCCTTTTCCGACGGCCGCGTGGCCCACGGAAACCTTCAGCGAGGATGAGAAGGACACGTATCTCAACGGTGAAGGAATTCAAGTGCTGGCGCAGCCAGCCGCGCACTCCGACGGCGACGCGATCGTGTTTTTCCGGCGCTCCGATGTCGTGGTCGCCGGCGACGTGTTGGACATGAACCGCTTCCCTGTAATCGACGTGGAAAAAGGCGGCAGCATTCAGGGCGAAATCGCGGCGCTGAATCGAATTATTGACATCACCATTCCAGAAACCCCTTTGGTGTGGCAGGAGGGCGGCACTTTGGTT
>JALYJH010000017.1 GCA_030775415.1 Acidobacteriota bacterium
GCCACCAGGAGGGCGTTTTGCCGGGAGTACCCTCGGTGCGGTGTAAAAGATAAGTAAGCGAATCCACCCAAATTTGGCCGCGCAGCAAGATTTTATCGCTACGGAGAGGAAGTATTTCGAGGATATAACAGGGTTGGCCGTTCCATTCCTCTTCCCGCAGGTAACGAAAATCATAATTGGCCGCGGTCATATCGGTGGCGCTGTTATTTTTCACGATCGCGGATTCGTGCTCGAGCATCTGGCGAACAATTCTTTCGCCCAGCCCTATGCCGCTGGATTGCTGGATCACAAACTTTTTGGAAGCCGGGGGCACGAAGCTGACATTCACAATCACCTCCGAGCGGGTCTGTTTTTCAGCGCCGACCAGACGGTAATACCACGTGACGCTATAAGGCCGCAGATGCGTGCGATTGTCCTCGCGGGCATGGGCCATGCGCTCGAGGATCACGTCCACGGCGGGAACTGCGGTTTGCGCGTGACTCAACGCCGCCCCCCACGTGCCAAGGTTCAGCAGGACCAAGAGGGGAAGTCGAGCGGGAATCAGTATGGTTCGGGGGTCCATTTACAGAACCGGCGACCGTCCCTGAACGATGCGCATCAGCACGCAAACAATGGCCAGCATCAGCAATATATGGATAAAACCGGACAATGTGTAAGCGGTTGCGACACCCAGCGCCCACAAGACAAACAGAATGACAGCAATGGTCCACAGCATTGTTTAAATCTCCTCTTAATCCTGCGACTTGAGTGCACGCGGTGGGCCGTTCGCGACAACGTTAGAACTGCGCACAGGGCGGGTTCGGGGGCGATGGCTGCCGGGAGTCAGTTGACCGCCTATCGTCACGTCTTACTGTTTGCGCCGAAATACTTTTTTCCGCACGTCGGGCCAGAATTCAGTGGCGAAATTAGCCAGGAAATCGAAGCCGATTTGAGTGGTACCTTGGGTCAGATCGAGCGCCACCGTGTTGACGCGGTCTGGATACCACTGGTTCGAGATATAGGTAGCGCCGTAGGCGCTGCCGAAGCGCCACCAAGCGAAAGTCTCGCCGCCGGAGTCGGTACGTGTCACGATGGTTCCGCGGAAGGCGTGTTTGGTGCGGCGCCAGAGTCCGCTGTCCGTCGAGCGGTAATAGCGGGGATCCTCATGCAGGGCGGCGTCAAGCGCCAAACCCATGACATTGCGGACGCCCACGTAGGCGAGCTCCGAGCCCAGACGTTTTCCGTAACCGGACGCTCCCTGGCCCCACTCCCTGGGGAAGTCAATTTCCTGGAGGAAGCCGGTGTAGGCGGCCGTCCCGACGAGGGACCACGGGCTGTAGGCGGCGGAGGCGTGAAATCGCAGTTTGCTTTGCCAGGTGTCAGGCTCGGGCGTTTGCGCCGCGCCGCGTACCGCGAAAACGAAGCCCAGCGCAGTGCTCAGCAGCAGTAAGCGGGCTACTGCGGAACGGCGTACGGATGGTGTCACAAGGAGCGGGGGGCGCAGAAGCATAGCCATCTACCGGTGCACGGCAGCGGCCATCCGCAGCGAGGAGGTTGGGATGCCAAGGCTTGGCCGTTCACGTGCGGGTACAATCTCTGAGTAGAGGGGATGATCATGCGATTTTTAACTGGAACGGGAACTGTCGCGCTGTTGCTGAGTATCGGAACGGTGGTACCAATATATGCGCAACAGGAGGAAAACAAACAGGGTGAGAAGCAGGGCGGACGTCCAGCACCGCAGCAGCATGCGGACCGGCCGCGGCCGGCGGAGCGCGCGCCACAGGCCGCGCCCGAGCGGCAGCCTGTGCAACAACCGCAGCCGCAGCGGGGACAGGCGCAACCGCAGGCCCAGCAGCAGCAGCGGCCGGAGCGGGCGCAGCCAGCGCCTCAGCAAGAACAACCGCGCGTCCCACAAGCCCAGCAGAGAAGCCAGCAACAAGCCCCGCAACAGCAGGATCGGCAGCAGCCGCAGCGCGCCCAACAAGCACCCCGGCAGTACGATCGGCAGCAGCCGCAACGCGCCCAACAAGCGCCCCAGCAGTACGATCGGCAGCAGCCGCAGCGCGCCCAACAAGCACCCCAGCAGTACGATCGGCAGCAGCCGCAACGCGCCCAAGAAGCGCCCCAGCAGCGCGAGGAGCGCGGACAGCAGCAGCAACCACGCTTCCAGCAGCAACCCCAGCGGCCATCGCAGCAATTCCCGCAGCAGGCCCAGCAGCGCAACCAGCAGTACCGCGTACCCCAGCAGCGCACGCAGGAGCAGGCTCGCGGCTGGCAGCAACAACGCGGCTGGCTACAACAAGGCGGCTGGCAGGGACAGAGTAGCTTCCAGCAGGCGCGCTCGCAACATTGGGCGTCCGATCACCGCACTTGGTCGCAACGTGGCGGCTACGGCGGTTATTACATTCCGCAACAGACTTTTGGCATCTATTTTGGGCGGGGGCACTACTTCCATATTGGGGTGCAGCCCACCATGTATCTGGGGTATCCGCGCTTCCAGTACGGCGGTTATTCGTTCCTACTGCTGGATCCTTGGCCGAGCGATTGGGACCCCAACTGGTATAGCGCCGACGATCTGTATATCGACTACGACGATTACGACGGCGGCTACTACCTATACAACCGCAGCTATCCCGACGAACGACTGGCGGTCACGATCGTTTCCTAGTTACAGGTCGCTGCGCGAGATGCCGAGTTTCTTCATCATGGCATTTAGCGTGGTCCTGGGTACTCCCAGCCGGTTGGCAGCGGCGCTGATGACGCCGCCGGTTTCGCGAAAGATGCGCAGGATGTGATCGCGCTCGACGTTCTCGAGAGTCGAGTTGCGGCCGGCGTCGGGAGCGTCCGCCCGCAGTTCGGCCAAAGGCGCGCGCAGGCCGGGTCCGCGGGAGAGGATTACCGAGCGTTCGATGAAGTTTTCCAGCTCACGGACATTGCCGGGCCAAGACCAAGCTACCAAAGCTTTCATGGTGTCCGAAGGAATGCTTTCGATCTTGCGATCCATCTTCTGGGCGTACTTCTTGGTGAAGTGGCGGGCGAGAGTGGGAATGTCCTCGGCATGATCGCGCAAGGGCGGCGCCACGATGGGAAACACTTTCAGGCGATAGTACAGATCGCTGCGAAAGAGTTTGTCGCCCATCATTTGGGTTAAATTGCGGTTGGTCGCGGCCACCAGACGCACGTCGATGGGGATGGTGCGCGTGCCGCCCAGGCGTTCGAATGATTTCTCCTGCAAGGCGCGCAGCAGTTTGGGCTGCAGGTCGAGGGGGATGTCGCCCACCTCGTCGAGAAACAGAGTTCCGCGATGCGCCAGTTCAAAGCGTCCTATTTTCTGTCCCAAGGCGCCGGTAAAAGCCCCACGTTCGTAGCCGAATAGCTCGCTCTCGAGCAGTCCCGTGGGAATGGCGGCGCAGTTCAAACTGATGAACGGAAGATTGCGCCGCGGACTCAGGCGGTGAATCGCGCGCGCGATTAATTCCTTGCCGGTGCCGGTTTCGCCCAGCACCAATACCGTGGCGTCGGTAGGCGCCACCACTTCCACCTGCCCTAGCACGCGTTTCAACGCCGCGCTGGTTCCGACAATTTCTTCGAAGCGATGTTCAGTGAGCGCGACTTCTTCGTCGACATTTTCCTGCCGATCGCGTTCCCGCAGATCGGTGACGAAGGTGATCCAGCGGAAAGGAGAAAGCTTCAGAACCGCAGTGGCCACGAGCACCGGCACGCGAGTGCCGTCCTTGCGGATCAACTCTTTTTCGAAAGGCGTGCAGGCGCCGAAGCGCAGGCCTTCTTCATGCGCCAATTCATCGAGCGCCTCGTATTCCGGCGGCGTGAGGTCGGTCCATACCAAGCGTCCGGCGACCAGATCCTCGCGAGTGTAGCCGACTAGATCAAGGAAAGTGTCGTTGGCTTCCGGAATCCGGTCGAATTCGCCGGAAACAATTCCCGCAATGGTTGATTCGGCGGGCAGCGGCCGCAGGCGCGCGCGGCTGCGCCGTAACTTTTCATCTCTCTCATGACGCTCGCTAAAATCGCGCACCACGCGGGCAAAGCCCTGCAACTGGCCGTCCTCGTTCTTAAGCGACATGGTGATGACATTGGCCCAGAATCGCGAGCCGTCTTTTTTCACCTGCCAGCCTTCATTGCCGAGATGTCCTTCGGCGGCAGCACGCTTCAACTCTTCGTCCACCTTGGCGCGGAGACTGTCGTCGCTTGCGTAGAGGAAGGACACGTGACGTCCCGGCGCTTCATCGCTTCTGTATCCGTAGATGCGCTCAGCTCCGCCGAACCATGCGGCGATCTCTCCTTCGGCGTCGATCAGGAACAAGGCGTAATCCTGCACCCACGGTGGAATGATGCTGGTCATCTCATTGCGGTCCGAGTCGCGCTTGTTCTTGTCGTGCAGCACCAGCAGGTGACGAACCGGCAGCACGTTGCCCTTAACGGTGTACTCGACTTCGCGCGACGTGCCGTCGGAATCCATGAGCGGCAGCGTGCCCACTTGCTCGCCATCCTTGAGAAACGCTTGCCAGCGCTCGGAAAGCAGCGGCTTGAAGCCGGGATCGGCAAAATCATCCAAACTCTTGCCGATGATGTTCGCCCTGGGCAGACCCAACAGCTTGCCCGCGCCGACACTCGCCTCGGTGTAATTCCGATCGTCGTCGGCGAGCAGCAACGGCGCGTAGGGATGGAACACAATCGCACGGAACAGCGACTCGAGTTCCTTCGGGCCGTTTTCAGCGAGCCAAATTTTAGTTTGCGGTTGAGAGGCCGTGGAGTTCAAACGCGTTTCTCCTTGCCCCGTCGATCCAGGAACCCGGCGGCCTGAAGAACTCGCGCTCTCCAAACAGTAGGACGCCGAGAATGGCGGTCAAGCCTCAGTCTAGCACCGATCGGCGGCGAACGACCCTTTTCTTGTGACCATAGTTGGCCAAGTACGCTTTTCCATCGCCTGCGATGGATCTACACCTGACCGGTCAAGACTATCAGATTTTCCGCGAGTTGGCGCGGCTTTTGCAGAATTTCGATTGATCGTATTTGGTCAAATGCCCGCTTCTCACAAAGCACCGTGGTTCGCCGATGTGATACGCGACTCTCCTCTGAGAGAGAGTTCTACGAAACGAACTAAAAGGAGCATTATGAGAATGAAAATCGGACGTTATGTCCAGGCTGCCACTTTAACGGTGGTGGCTTTCTTCATCCTGGTTACGGGCGCGAGCGCGGCCACGATCACTTTCAACACAACGGCTACAGGTTCGGGGGGCACGGGGTTCAACAGCAGCGGCAGCCTTAGCTTAAGCCAATCGTCGGGGGTCGCGGCCACGCTTGGGTTCGTGGCGGATCCCAACGCCAGCGTAGGCATTCCGTCGGGGATCAACTTTGGGAACTTCACACTCGTGTGCGCGAGTTGCACGACGCTTTCCGGCGGCCTGGGCGCGACCTTCGGCGCTTTCACTTTTGACATGGTGATTACCGACATCACGGATGGAGCCAGCGGAACGTTCGTCGGCACTTCGGCCGGTGGTTCGGTGTATCTCGATCAAAGCACGATTGTGATCGCCTGGAGTCCGGCGCAAATCGGAACCGGCACGAACCATGCGTCCAGCGGCAGCTTCGGCTCGACCTTTTTCACGACTACGCCCTTCACGATCATAGTGAATCCGACTTCCGGCGCGCAGATAGGGAGCACCACGGTGCAGGGAGCGCTGGGCGGTTCGAGTGGCGTCCCCGAGCCGGCGACGCTGAGTATGGTGGGAGGCGCCCTATTGGGTCTCGCATTGTGGCGTCGCCACTAACGCTATCGGCGCTCACGAGGCCGCGGAGAGCCGGCTCAGGCTGTTTATCCATGGCAGTGAGTGATTGCCTGGGCCTGGCTGCGGCTCGCGCGCGTCTCCCGAGCGCCTTTCCCTCCCCATGTTTAACGGATTGACCTTATTCGGTCAGATGACGGGTTGTGGTCAGCGCACAGCGGACTGTTAGCGTTCCGCTGCTCTCGAAACCGCCAGATTACGTGTTTTCGGGCAATTACGGCCAACGGGCGGTGGCGTGCCTAGTGAAGCATGCGAGACCAGCGCCTCTGGTATCGGAGAGTTTGGGCCATCCCAACATGTTTATGACACTAAGGAGATTTATGAAATTTTTCAAAGTAGCACCGGCCATGCTCTGCATGGTTCTACTCGGCTTTGCCGTTACCTCCCGCGCCGACGAATGGGACAAGAAGACGACCATCACTTTTAGCGGCCCGGTTGAAATTCCCGGCGTCCACTTGCAGGGTTTTGGAATTCTTCCGGCGGGTACCTATGTATTTAAGGTTTTGGATTCAAAGTCCGACCGCCACATTGTGCAGATCTTCAGCAAGGACGAATTGACGATTTACGCGACCATCCTGGCCATTCCGAACCTGCGTTTGAAAGCCACCGATAAGACCGTGATGACTTTCCGCGAACGTCCGGCAGGACAGCCGGAAGCGCTGCGCGCCTGGTTCTACCCGGGCAAGGAATGGGGCGAGGAGTTCGTCTATCCGAAGGCGCGTGCGATTACGCTCGCCAAGGAGACACATACGGCGGTTCTTTCGACTTCGGCCGACATCACTCCAGAGGTAGCGGTAGCGGTGAAGACGCCGGACGAGCGCGTAGTGGTGCAGCTCGAAGCGGCGCCGGTGAAGGCAGTGCAGCCGACGGGTGAAGAAGTGGAAATCGCCCAAGCCGTGACGCCGGTTCCGCCGGTAGTATTGGCGCAGAACACTCCGGTAGCGGAGACGTTGCCGGCAACGGCGAGCTCGCTGCCTCTGGTGGCGCTCTTCGGGATGCTGGCTCTGGCCGGCGCCTTGACCTTAGGCTTGCTCCAAAAGCGCGCGCTCTAAGGGTTTGATTGTGAAATCGACGGGCGCGCCGCAGGGCGCGCCGCCCCCTCGAGGGCGGTCCGCGGCGCGGAAGGAGTCCCGATGCAACAAAAGGTCGTCCCGCTATTGGTGCCACCATTGCGAAAAACTCAACCCGGAGGAGGGGAGGCACAGCACACGCAGAAGCGTGGCATGGCAGTTCTCACGACGCCGCTGCTCAATAAAGGCTCGGCGTTCACGGGAAGAGAACGCGAGGCCCTGGGTCTTGATGGCTTGCTGCCGTCGGTAATCAGCACGCTTGAATCGCAAGTTGTCTCGGCCTACGTCCAATATCAGCGCCTGCCGGACGCGTTAGGCAAGAATATTTATTTAACGGCATTGCACGACCGCAATGAAGTGTTATTCTTCCGCCTGTTCTGCGAGCATATGCGCGAGATGATACCCATCGTCAATGACCGCACGGTGGGCATGGCCATGAAGCATTATCACCATGAATGCCGGCGCCCGCGGGGCGTGTACCTTTCGATCGACAAGCCCGACGGGATTGAAGCGGCATTCAAAAATCTGGACTGCTCTCCAGGGGCGATCGATCTCATTCTGGCCACCGACGCCGAGCAGATCTTTGGGATTGGGGATTGGGGCGTGGGCGGCATCGACATTGCGATTGGAAAGCTGGCGATCTATACGGCCGCGGGCGGAATCAACCCGGCGCGCGTAATCCCGGTGATGATCGACGTAGGGACTAACCGCGAGAGCCTGCGCGATGACCCGACGTATCCCGGGAACCGCCATGCGCGGGTTCGCGGCGAGCGTTATGACGCTTTCATTGAGGCCTATATTAAGACCGCTGCCAAACTGTTTCCGCAGGCGGTGCTGCAATTGGAGGATTTCGCGCCCGGCAACGCTCGCCGCATCCTCGAGAAGTATCGCGGCCAATTCCGCACTTTCAGCGATGATCTGCAGGGCACGGGCGCGGTTACGCTGGCTGCAGTGGTGTCAGCGATGCGAGTCTGCGGAACGCCGCTGCGCAATCAGCGCATCGTGATTTTCGGCACCGGCACCGCGGGGGTCGGCATCGCAGACTTTATTCGCGACGCCATGGTCCGCGAAGGCTTGTCCGAAGAGGCCGCCAGCCGGCGGTTTTGGTGCGTCGACTCCAAAGGCCTGCTCACGGATGATATGGGCGACCGGCTGCGGGACTATCACGAAACCTACGCCCGTCCGGCGGCTGAGGTCAAAGGCTGGAGGCGCGAGGGAGCAACCGCCATTGGATTGGCCGAGGTAGTGCACCAAGTGCGGCCCACCATGCTGATAGGGACTTCCGGCTGCGCGGGCGCTTTCAGCGAAGCGATCATTCGCGAAATGGCCTGGCACACGGACCGGCCGATTATCTTTCCGCTGTCGAGCCCGGCGCCGTTGGCCGAGGCGACCCCTGCCGATCTGATAGCCTGGACCGACGGTCGCGCGTTGATTGCTACCGGCGGGTCCTTCACGCCGGTTACTTACAAAGGCATCACTCATGTGATCGGTCAATTGAACAACGCCATGCTCTATCCGGGCGTGGGCTTGGGCACAATCGTATCCCAAGCGCGCTACATTAGCGTCGGGATGCTGGTGGCCGCGGCGAATGCGCTCTCAAGTCTGGTAGCCGTGCGGCTGGCGGGTGCGACTCTGCTACCGCATATCGAAGATCTGCGCAGCGTCACCCTCACCGTCGCCGTGGCGGTGGCTGAAGCCGCGGTCCAAGAGAGCCTGGCTGGCGTCAGGCTCGTCGACATTGTCCAGCAGGTGGAAGACGCCATGTGGCAGCCGCAGTACCGCCGCATCGAGGCCTCGTAAGAGGGCCGAAACGTCATGAAATCCGTAGCTCTGATGATTCTCTTGGTGGGAAGCGGCGCGCTCGCCCAAGTGCAGCCGCCGGGAAAAAGTCCGGAGCCGGAAGCGTTCCGCATTTCTGTGGATGTCGATCTGGTAGTTCTGCAAGCCACCGTACGTGACCGTCAGGGCCACACCGTCATGGAACTCAGCAGCAAGGATTTCGAAGTTTTCGAAGATGGGCGCGCGCAGCCGATCCGCTTGTTCCGCCATGAGGATACGCCGGTTACGGTCGGCCTGATCATCGATCACAGCGGTAGTATGCGGACGAAACTCCACGACGTAACGGCGGGGGCGCAAGCCTTCGTGCAGTCCAGTAACCGGAACGACCAAATGTTTGTCGTCAACTTCAACGAAGTCGCATCCCTGGGATTGCCCATTGGAATGGGCTTTAGCGATAGCGTGAGGATCCTGGGAGCGGCCATTTGGGGAGCTCCGGCGATCGGCACCACGGCTCTCTACGACGCTATTGTCGAAGGACTCAAGGAGCTGCAAAAAGGCAGCAGCGATAAGAAAGTTCTGATCGTCATCAGCGACGGTGGCGATAATGCGAGCAAGGCGACGCTCGACCAAGTGTTAAAAATGACCGAACGCTCGAGCGCGATGATCTACACGATCGGGATATTCGACAGCGATGATCCCGACAAAAATCCAAAAGTGCTGGAGCGACTGGCGCATGAAAGTGGCGGCGAAGCCTTCTTCCCCGCTGAGGTCAGCGAGACCCTGCAAATTTGCGAGCGCATCGCGCGCGATATTCGGGACCAATACACCATTGGCTATTCTTCGATGAGCACTAAAAAAGACGGGACCTATCATAAGGTTCGCCTCGCGGCGCATGGGCGATCGGACGGGAAGTTATCGGTGCGCACTCGGGCCGGGTACAGTTCCGGCGTCGCATTAGCGCCTGGAACCGGGCCGGGCGCGAAATGAAGCTACTGCGGTGGTTGCAAGTCGGCTTATCCGTTATCGCGGTATGCCTGCTGGGCTACTGTGCGTTCGTTCTCGCCGATACCTGGAACTTTCAGCGTCAGGCGAGCCAGGCTTTTGACAGTCAGTTAAAGCCAGCGGCCCTGCCCGGGCCAGGCGCCGATTCGACGAATGGTTTGCTAGGGCGGATGGAAATACCGCGTCTTGGCATGAAGCTGGTGGTAGCCGAAGGTACTGACGAAACCACTTTGCGGCGCGCCGGCGGCCACATTCGTGGGACGGCGCTCCCGGGACAGCCCGGCAACGTAGGTATTGCCGGACACCGCGATACACTGTTCCGTCCGCTGCGCAATATCCGGCAAAATGACCTCATTTTGTTAACGACATTGCAAGGCGAATATCGCTACCGGGTCCTTACCACTGAAATCGTGAGCCCCGCGGACGTCTCGGTTCTGAGTGCAGATGACCACGAAGTCCTGACGCTGGTTACCTGTTATCCGTTCTATTTCGTCGGACCGGCTCCCGGTCGATTCATCGTACGTGCTAAACGAATCGTCGGAACTACATAAACATTGTGATATCTTAAAGGCCGTAAGACCCCGGAAAACGGGTGTTTTCCTGGTATGACTGAGAGGAGCGGACATGAAAGCCAACAAAGCTCTCAAGCGGCTGGCGAAGATTGAGACATTAATGTCGGATGTCGCCGAGCGATTTTCCGCCAGCGCGCCGCATCTGCGCGAGGCTCTTAAAGACTTGAAGGCCGCTGTAATGAGCGTGAAGGAGGCTGTGAAGGTACAAGCCTCGTCCCCGGCAGCGCTCAAGAAAGCTTCTTCCAAAAAAACCTCCCAAAAAGCAGCTTCCAAAAAAGCCGCGCGCTCGCAAAAGAAAGCCGTGCTCAGAAAGACCGCCGCTCCCAAGGCGAAGGCGGCGAGGAAGCGTGCGCCGGTACGGAAAGCTGCTAAAAAGCTTCCGCCGAAACGGGCGGCCCCCCCCGCTTCGCATCCGCAACCGATGGCGGCAACCGCTGTCCCCGCCGAGGCTTGAATTACTCGAGCGGCGCGTAGTAGCCGCGGCGAAAGTAAACTCTGAGCTTCGGCGCGCTGCTTGCCATCACGTTCACCTTCACGTGCCTGTACTTGCCATCGCGTCCGGCATTTGTCGACGTGTAGCCGAGCAGGTATTGGTTCCGCAAATCCGTGCTGACGCGGGCGGCTACCGAGGCTAGTTGGTCGATGTCGTCGACCCGGTAGTGCCGGCCACCGGTCGTCTCCGCCAACTCCTCCAGAAGATCGGGTCCATGCTGTTCCTCGGCCGTGAGCTTGCGTGTCGCGTCTGGCTCAAAAATTCCGATGGCATAGGTCTGCATTTCCGACTCGAGCACATCGTTCTGCACTTGCCGGGGCGTGAAGCGGCTGCGGTTATCGCCACCGTCGGAAACAATCAGAATCGCCTTACGGGAGTTGCGCGCATGTTTCATCTGCAGAGATGCCAAGTGCACCGCGTCCAGCAGCGACGTGCGTCCGAAAGGGTGGGCGTGCAGGATGTGCCGGTAAAGCTCCTCGGGATCGTTGGTGAAGGGAACGGTGAGCTTCGGACGGTCGTTAAATTCGATCAAAAAGAATTCGTCCTGCGGATTGGCGGTCTGAAAGAAAGTCGACGCGGCTTCGGATGAGCGGTGCATTTTATTGCGCATGCTGCCGCTGGTATCGAGCAGCACGCCGATAGAGATGGGCGCGTCATCCTTGGAAAAGTAGATAATCTTTTGCTCGACGTTGTCCTCGCTCACGTGAAAATTGTCTCGCGCGAGATCCGTTACCGAGGTTCCGCCGCCGGTAGTGACATGGGCTGGAATCAAAACAAGCGAGGAATCTATACGAATGTTGACCGGCAAATTATCGCTGGCAGGAAGTGATTGCGGCGGCCGCGAGAGTAACAGAGGACCTTGAAACGCGGGCACCGTCGAGGAGGCCAGCAGCGCTGCTGCAATCCAACTGATGGCTTTAAGGACGGCGGCCATTGGGTGGTAATATATCACATACGTAAGTCCGCGGATGGCACTGCAGACAACCGTGAGAGATTATTCGGTCGGCATGAAAATGCGTCCGAACAAACCCATCAGCTTTGGAAATGCGAGCGGTGGAGAGCCACTGATGTTGCTCGGGCAAGCGGGAGCTTAGGCCAACCCAAAAAGCAGCGCATGGTAAACTGAGTTGTCGCGGAGAGGTGGCAGAGTGGTCGATTGCGGCAGTCTCGAAAACTGTTGAACCTTCACGGGTTCCGGGAGTTCGAATCTCCCCCTCTCCGCCATCAGAGCCAGCCGCCACGGAAGCCGGCACGGCGCAATCCTTGGATCAGGTACGGCGAGCGCCGCATAAGTGACCAGACGAATCCGGAGCGGAAATTGTCAATCATCAGAACGATGGGGCCTTCGTTCACACCAAAATGCCATTCTGAAATCCACTCGCGCGGGCCGGTGGACGGAAAAGTAGGATTGAAGGCTGCTTTGAATCCGTACGGATTCGAATCCTTGAGATTTCTATCGTGGATGAAATGTTCCAGCGTGGGCAATACGATTTCGGGCGCGAACGGAAGGGAAGCCGCGACCACCCAGGGGGCGATGGTTCCATCGTCGGGTCCTTCGGGAACTCCGCGCGCCACGTAATCGAAGAATTCAATCTCTTTACCTCGCACCAGGATCTTTACAGGGCCGGGACCGTCGCTTGCTGTCAAGCCCCAACACAGAGCGCCATAGCCTTCGAACTGACGGGGATTCTGAATCGCGTACTGCCGCTGTATGTAAGTGGCAGTGCGGCTGTTCTCGAAGTAGTCGCTATCCTTTTCGCGCATGAACGTATCGCGAATTCCACGCAGGTCCACCCATACGTGTGAAAGCTGATGCGTGAACAGAGGGCCGGCGTGAAGGTATTCATAGCCGTAAAGCTTCCGCCACTCATATTTCGAAGCCCACGCAGCATAGCTTTCCTCCGGCAAGGGATAGGAGGGCGAGCCCAGGCCCAGAAAATAGAGGATGAGTCCCTCGTCATAACCTTGCCATTGGTAGCTTTGAAAACCAGTCTCGGGCGTCCACCCCTGTTCGACAGTGGCATTACCATTCTGCGACCACTGCCAATCGACGCGCCGGTAGATCGCATCGGCAAGCTTGCGAATTTCAGCCTCCTGTTCTGAATCGTGCTCGAAATAAACCGCGGCGGTGAGAACTCCGGCCAGCAAGAGAGCGGTATCCACGGTGGACAATTCACAGTTGAAGGCGCGGCGTCCCGTGGCCATATCCAGGAAATGATAATAGAAGCCTTTATAGCCAGTGGCGTCAGGCTCCGGGCCCTGCGGGCTATTCCAGAAAAAACGCAGAGTCGTGAGCGTCCGCGCAACCGCGTCGGCGCGTGACATGAATCCGCGTTCGACGGCTACCGTATAAGTGGATAATGCCAACCCAACGGCCGCAATACTCGCTGGCCATCGGGCTTTGGTCTTGTCGGCCACCAAACCATTCGCGGGATTGAATTCGTGCAAGAAGTATTCGAAAGACTCACGCTGCAGCAGGTCCAGGATTGTTTCGTAACGCTTCGAAAGCTGAATCATGTTCGCATGCGCGCCAGGAAGTACAAGCCGGCGAGCGAGAACACAACGTCCGGTGACCAAGCTGCGATCTGCACCGGTAACTGGCTCAGATTCCCAAACTGTTCGAACACCTGCCCTACTGACCAATACACAATAGCTATTGCCAAGCTGACGCCCACGCCGGCCATGGCCCCTCGATTACCGGCGAGAAACGCGAATGGAATGGAGACCATCGCCATGATGAGAGCGAACAGGGGCACGGCGAATTTCTTCTGAAACTGGACCTGCAGCGCCACAGTATCGAATCCACTTTGTTGCAGCTCGGCAATATAGGCGCCCAGCTCGTGAAAGTTCATCTGGCGCGATTGCTTCACTTCTTTAATGAAATAGTCCGGCGGCTCTTCAAGTTCCGGGAAGGTACGCGTGCTTTTGGAGAATTCGTCAAAGCGCGTGACATTGTTGCCGTTCATATCGCGGCTCCAGCCGTTCTCGAACACCCAGGCGTTTAAGCTCGGTTCCCAGCGGGCGCGCTCGGCAGCAATGTGGCGCTTCAGGCGAAAGCGCACGGGATCAATTTCAAAGACGTTCACGCCCAGCATCACGCGCTGGGCCTGATCGAAGTATTTGTAGTAAAACATGCGGTCATGAAGACCGGATATCCAGCGGCGGTCCGGGCGCAAGAAAGTCTGCGCGGGGCGCCCTTTAATTTCGGCGCGCAGTGCGTCCTGGCGGCGGTCGGATTCGGGCACCCAATAATGATCGAAGGCGAAGAGCGCGCCGCTTAGCACCAAGCCCGCCACCAGAATGGGTGCCGCCAAGCGATACACGCTGACGCCGCAAGCCTTCATCGCGGTCACTTCGTTGTGCTTGGTAAGGATGCCGAAGGATACGAGCACCGCGGTTAAGACAGCGAAGGGAGCCAGCTCATAAATCAGGCGAGGAGTCAGGAAGAAATGGTATTCGAGGACGCGATCCATGCCGATCCGGTTGCGGATGATGTCGCTCAAGAGTTCGAAGAAGGTGAATACCTGGAACATCAGCACGAAGCTGGCGAGCAGCACCGCGAAATAGAACATGAAGCTTGAAAGAACGTAGGTATCGGTAACGCGCGGCAGCAGCGAAAAGCGAGCCAACCACAATCGCGGCTCCAAGCGTTCGAGAGGTTTGCGGCTGGGCCTGAGGCCACGGAGTTTGCGCAAACGACTGCTAATGGCCCCCATCAAGTCGACATCCCCCGGCTTTTCGAGACGCACCAGCAGCACGATGCCCCCGATTGCGAAAACCAAATTGGGCAGCCACACCGCCATTTCGGGTGAGAGCGTGCCTTGCCGCGCCATACCGATGAAACCGATCAGCCCCATGTAGTACAAGAAGGCGAGTCCAGCGGTCATCACGACGGCGGCGGACTTTCCCGCGCGCCGCTGCGTAATTCCCAAAGGGATACCCACCAGCGCCATTAGCACGCAAGCCAGTGGCAGCGCCAGGCGTTGATTAAACTCCGTGCGCGCGTCGAGCCGTGCCGTGCGATCCAGCGTGCGGTCGTGGTAGGCCATGCGATAGAGCGGGCGCGAATCCATTTCGACGGTGGGTCGCGTAGCGCGGACTTCGGCGGGTTTACGCGCATCGAGCGCCTGGTCACCGGCGGGAAACGCAGTAATGCGGTAGTCGCCGGTATCCTTGCCGGCTTCGTATGTGCTGCCATTGCGCAGCGCAAGTTGCAAGCGGTTCAAGACCGGATCAGCCGCCACGATGGCCTCTGTTGCAAGGGTGATGCGCGGTTCATCGCCGCGTTCGGGCGAGCCTGGGGTGCGTTCCTCGGGCGGCGTAACATCAGCCAGAAAAATTCTCTTCCAGCGCCCGGTAACGCCAGTAGTGACGTCAGTCACGTACAGAATGGAATTGGGAAACCGCTCTTCAAACACGCGCGGCTGCACGTCGGAGGTCAGCCCGTTGCCGATCAGAATATTTTCGACGCGATAGCGTTCGCGAATGGCCCAAGGAGTCAGCCATAGCGAAGACGCAGCAGCAATCAACAACGCCGCGGTGCCAAACAACAAAATCGGGGGGGCCACACGCTGTCCGGGAATGCCAGCCGCGCGCATGGCCGTGATTTCTCCGTCGGTGGACATGCGCGTGAGAGTGATGAGGACCGCGACCAGAACGCCCATGGGTACCGTGAAGGGCAGCGATTGCGGCAGCACCAGCAGGAATAAATAAATGACCGTGGAACGCGGCCCGGTGCTGCGCACCAGGAATTCGAACAGCGGGCGCGCGCGCATCAGGAAGATCAGGAAAGTAAACAGCACGGCCCACAGGAGCGCTGTGGTGACCAACTCGCGCAGAATGGTGCGGCTCAGCAAACGCATAACGGCAGACTACCTGCTCGCGGTGCGGTCGGGCGGCGGCACCAATGGCGGCTTTTGCAACTGATCCTGCAAGAGATCCACTTCGAGTTCGTCAAACAGCAATCCTGGCGAAATGACTGACGTCAGCGCAATATACCCGCCCACGCCGGTACGCGCGAGAGGCGCCCCATTATTGATGTAATGGAACACTGTGGTTTCAGCGGACGCCGCCAGAATATCGCGTAGCGAGCGTGTCGATAGTCCCTTGAAGCCCATGCCTCGGACCAGTTCCTCATGTCCGTCCGGATACACCCGGAACAGGAGGACTGGCGGACTGACCGGACGCTGCGAGCCGCCGGAATTCGCCGACGAGTTACGCAGCGATTGAATGTCCGCGTTACTACCCGAAAACGGGAAATCCAGCTTGCGGATCAGCAGGCCGTAGGGTTTGTCGCGCTCCTTGCACATTTGGATCAAGCGAATTTTGAGGTCGGCCAGCGGAGTGTTTTGCGCTGCGTTCACGAACAAATTGCCGATAGCGGCTCCGCGCGTACCGAATCCCACGGGGAAACGCGCATGGCCGTTCGATGCGGGTAAATTCTTAGTCGGCTGGCGTGTCGTCAAGAAAGTTTTGAGCACGCCCTTTTCGATTACCGTCACCGGCTTAGGCTTCACGCCTTCGAAATCGAAGGGATAATAACCGGTGAGCATCTTGCCCTGATATGTGGTCTGCGTGGGATCATCCACCACGTCGAGCCATTCCGGCAGCACACGCGAACCGGTGCGGCCCTCATACT
>JALYJH010000018.1 GCA_030775415.1 Acidobacteriota bacterium
AACGCAAGGAGGAGCTGGAGAACCTCCTCAAGAAATCAAAACAGGAGAACTGGCTGCGTTACAGCGCGCATATCACTGGCGAAGGCGAAGCAATGTTCGCCAAAGCTTGTGAAATGGGGCTTGAGGGCATCATCTCCAAGCGCGCGAACGCGCCCTACGTGGCGGGGCGCCAGAAAAGCTGGTTAAAAATCAAGTGTTCGCTGCGCCAGGAATTCATCATCCTCGGCTTCAGCGACGCGCGCACGGGCGGTCGGGCGCTCGGTGCGCTTTATCTCGGGTATAAGAAGGACGGCGAGCTGCGTTATGCCGGCAAGGTTGGAACAGGCTTTTCCATGAAGAGTGCACGCGAGCTGGCGGAGCGCTTCGATCGGATGACTGCGGAGAAACCCACCCTGTCCAGAGCCGAGACCGAAGGCCTTGCCGCTGGCGAATGGAAGTCTGTTCACTGGATCAAGCCTTCGTTGCTTTGTGAGGTATCCTTTACGGAATGGACGCAGGAGGGCCATATCCGCCATCCCTCATTCCAGGGACTGAGGGAGGATAAGGAAGCGCGCGACGTGAAACAGGAGACTCCTGAAAAAACATCTGCTGCCGCCAAGTCCGGCAAGGAAAAGAGCAAGGCGGAACGGCTGGAGCTGAGCGGGATCAACATCACGCATCCCGACCGCGTGATTTCCGAGGAGGGCCGCGTTACCAAGGGCGAACTGGCCGAATACTACGCCGGCGTGGCTCCCCTGATCCTGCCGCAGATCATAAACCGGCCCCTCAGCCTGCTGCGTTGCCCTTCGGGCATCGGCGGCGAGTGTTTCTTCCAGCGCAATCCCGGCCGTGGTCTCGGGGCGGACATCAAGCCCTTCGCATTCAAACACAAGGGCAAGAAATACGAATATTTCTATATCGAGAATGAGAAAGGCTTGCTGGAAGTGGTCCAGATGGGCGCGATCGAACTGCACCCGTGGGGTGCGCCGGTCGATGCGATCGATTACCCGGACCGAATGATCTTCGATCTCGACCCGGCCCCGGACGTGCCTTTCGAGGCGGTCAAGCTCGCCGCGCAGGATTTGCGCCAGCACCTCAAGCATAAAGGGCTGGACTCCGTCCTGAAATGCACCGGCGGCAAGGGACTGCACGTCACCGTGCCCCTCGCCGGTAAGGATAAATGGCCGGTTGTAAAGTCCTTTGCGGCATCTTTGGCGGAGGAGATGGTCGCCGCGACACCGCAGGCTTATGTCGCAACCATGAGCAAGGCAAAGCGTACGGGCAAAATCTTTATCGATTACTTCCGCAACGACTATACAGCCACGGCCATTGCCGACTATGCGGTTCGCGCGCGACCGGGAGCGCCTGTGGCGCTGCCACTGGATTGGAGAGAACTCAAGGGGCTGACATCCGGCAGCCAGTTCACGATGAAGGACGCGCTCAAGCGGCTGAAGAACAAGAAAACACGTTTCATACCCAGGCCTAAAGCGCAAAGGATTCCCTCCTGATGGGCCGTCCTGCAACATCGCCGCCTCGTGAGCACAACACGGAACCCGTCAGGAAGGCAAGAAGCCCCGGAATGACAGGTCGCCTGCGCCGCTATTGCGCGAATTTGGGTCCCGGCCTTGTCACCGGCTGTGCGGACGACGACCCGTCGGGCATCTCGACTTACTCCATGGCGGGAGCCGCGGCCGGTTACGGTCTTCTGTGGACCGCGCTGCTCTCGCTGCCGCTGATGATTTCCGTCCAGATGATGTGCGGGCGCCTCGGTATGGTGACGGGACGCGGGCTCGCCGGAATTATCCGCCAGCGTTATTCGCGGTGGGTGCTCTGGGGCGCCTGCCTGTTGCTCGTCACCGCCAACGTCATCAACATCGCCGCTGACCTCGGCGGCATGGGCCAGGGTGCGGAGCTGGTCACCGGTATCAGTTCCCTGATATGGACGCCTCTGTTTACGGTTGTGATCATGGGCTTCATGTTCTGGTCTTCCTACCGGCAGATCGCCCGGATTTTCAAATGGCTCACACTGGTGCTTCTCGCCTATGTCGGAACGGCTTTTCTGGCGCATGTCGACTGGCGCGCGGCTGTTCTGGCGACATTCCTTCCCCATATCGCGTGGTCGCGCGAATATTTCTCCCTGCTGCTCGGCATTCTGGGGACGACGATCTCACCTTATCTGTTTTTCTGGCAGGCATCGCAGGAAGTCGAGGAAGAGCGTGCATCGGGACGAAATTTGGCACGGCGCCGGGGAGCAACGGACGGCGAATTACGCCGCCTGCGGACCGACACCATGACGGGCATGTTCGCCTCGAATCTCGTCATGTATTTCATTATCCTGACGACCGCCGCCACTCTCCATGCGCACGGAACCACCAATATCCAAACAGCCCGTCAGGCCGCCGAAGCGCTCCGCCCGTTGGCAGGCCAAGGGGCTTACTGGCTTTTCACTTTGGGTCTGATCGGCACCGGCATGCTGGGGGTCCCCGTGCTCGCCGGATCATGCGCCTACGCCCTCGCGGAAGCCGCCGCCTGGCGGGGATCGCTGGAGAAAAAGCCCCGGCAGGCGCGCAAGTTCTACGTCGTGCTCGGTGCCGCCTTGATTATCGGCTGTGCCATCGACTTTGCGGGTCTCGATGCCGTGAAGATGCTGTTCTGGTCGGCGGTCCTCAACGGCGCGCTGGCCCCGCCTCTCATCCTGCTGATCATCCTCCTGACGAGCAATGCGGAGGTGATGGGCGACCGTGTTACCCCGCCGCTCCTGCGCATCCTGGGCTGGATCACGTTTGCGGTCATGAGCGCGGCAACAGTGGGAATGCTGGTCTCCTGAGGAGCCTCGAGATTTAGTAAACATCATTCATGGAGAGAAAAACCGGAAAAACCATGCCTGAGCGCAACATCCATCACAGATCGCCGCCGGCATGTCTGCAGGAGAAAGAGCATGGATACGCACGCCCCCCTGACGGATTCGTCGCCCTTGCCCGCCCTGAGCAACGCCGAAATCGCGGACCGGCTGGCAAGCCTGGCCCAGCTGCTTTCGACCCAGAAGGAAAACCCGTACAAGGTCAAGGCGTACCGGCGCGCCGCCGCCTCGATCAGAAACCTTTCCGAGAGCATTGACGAGCTCGTCCGCGAAGAGGCTGACCTGACGCGCTTCGAGGGCATCGGCGAGACGATCAGCAGCGCCGTCCGCGAGATCGTGCTGACCGGCAGCCTGGGGAAGCTGGAAAAACTGCGATCCGAGGCCAGCCCCGCACTCGCGAGCATCAGCGCGTATCCCCGTTTGGACCCCAAGCAGGTCGTGCGTATTTACAAGAAGCTCAATATCTCGTCTGTCGAAGAACTGCGCGAACAGCTGGAAAGCGGTGCCATCGAAAAAGCTCTCAGCCAGCGTATGGCCCAGCATGTTCGGCAGGGCCTGACCGAAACGCAAGGGATGCTGCTTTACCGGGCTGACGATTTGCGCGATGCGGTGGAGGAGTACCTGGTCGCCAAATGCGGGGTGCGCCGCGCCGAAGTGGCCGGGGCCTATCGCCGCCGCGCAGAAGTCACCGAAGACTTGGAATATATCATCGAGACGGACGACTTTCCTGGCGTCGTGGCCATGTTGCAACGTTATGGCGGCCGGACGCCGCTCGTCAGCTCGTCGAAGGATACAGCCCTCTTTACGCTGTCATCAGGGATTCAGCTGCGTATCAGGCTGGCTTCGCCCAAAGACTGGGGCTTGTCGCTGATCGAGTGCACGGGCTCGAAGGCCCACCTGCGCAAGCTCGCCGCCGTTACGGGGAGCCTGAAATCTCTAAGGACGAAAGGCCCCTTCCCGACCGAAGAGGCTTTCTACGGCAAGTTCGGCCTGGCGTTCATCGAGCCGGAATTGCGTGAGGGCTACGATGAGGTAAAACGAGCGGCTGATGGCACCCTCCCCGTTCTTGTCACCGTGAAAGACATCAGGGGCGAACTGCACGCCCATTCAACCTCCAGCGACGGCTCCCATTCCATCGAGCAGATGGCGTCGGCCGCGAAAGAAAAAGGCTATGAGTATCTCGGTATCACCGATCATTCCCAGAGCCTGAAGATCGCGCGGGGCGTGTCCGTCGAGAATCTCTGGAAACAGATCAGGTACATCGATAAGCTGAACGAACGGCTCAAGGGCTTCCAGGTCCTGAAATCCTCGGAGGTGGATATCCTTGTGGATGGCTCTCTGGATTATCCGGAGGACCTCCTGAAGGAATTAGACTATACGGTCTGCTCCATTCACTCCCGTTTCGGGCTGGGGAAGGCGGAGCAGACCGAGCGCATCATGCGCGCGATGGATAACCGGTATTTTAATATCCTGGGACATGCGACGGGACGCCTTCTGCTGAAACGTCCCGGCTATGAAATCGACATAGAGCGGATCATCGGCCACGCCCGGAAGAACGGTTGTTTTTTCGAGATCAATGCGAGCCCCGACCGTCTCGATCTTTCGGCAGAGAATGCCCGTTCGGCGCACGAGGCGGGCATCAAAATCGCCGTGTCGACAGACGCGCACAGCATGCGCGAATTCGACAATGTCATTTACGGTCTAAACCAGGCACGACGGGCGGGACTGGACAAAAACTGTGTTCTGAACTGCCTGCCCTGGGACAAATTGTCACGACTCTTCAGGCGATAGCCAGCCGCTACGCGGCCTTGCGCCGTCCGGCTGTCTTGCGGGAGGTACGCGATGCGTTACCTTTTGAAGTGGGTTTTCCTGACCCTGCCTTGATGCTGCGCTTGAGGGCTTCCATCAGGTCGATGACCGGCGCCTTGCGGGGTTGCTCCACCGTTGTGATCTTCTTGCCTTTTTGCTTCTCCTTGATCAAGCGCTCCACATTCTCCCGGTACTCGTCCGTGAACTCCCGGGGCTTGAACGGAGCCTTGAGGTGGTTAACCAGGCTCTTCGCCAGCTCAAGCTCGTTGGCGGTGTATTTGGATTTCGGAGCCTCGCTCTTGTTGGATTTGTGCAGCTCGTCAGGGTAGTAGAGCGTATGCAGGATCAGGCCCCCTTCGGCGGGCCGGATCAGCACGATGTGTTCACGGTTATGCATGGCGATCTTGGCGATCGCATCCTGCTTGGTCGCTTCGAGGGCCGCCATGAACAGCGTGTAGGGCTTGGCGGTCTTGTCTTCGGGAGCGACATAATATGAGCTTTCGAAGAAAATCGGATCGACCTCGTCGTTGCCCACGAACTGCAGGATATCCATGGTGGTCGCCGTCGCAGGCGCTATTTTCTTCAGTTCGTCATCTTCGACGACGACATACGCGCCCTTGCTCGTCTCGTAGCCTTTTACAATGTCGGAGCGGTCGATCTGCTTGTCTTCCTCGGCGCAGAACCAGACCTCCTTCACCCGCGAGAGATCCTTCTTGTGGAGCATGTGAAAATGCACCGTCTCCGCTCGTGCGGCCGAGGTAAGCCGCACAGGAAACGACACCAAACCGAAGCTGATATAACCCTTCCAGACTGTCGCGGCCATAATCAAATCTCCTCTTTTTATGCGGTTCTTAGCCCGGCCCGCCCTAGCGCGGGCCGGGAGTTTATCAACGGCGCAAGAGCGGTTCAGTTCCCTTTGGACGGTGCCGGTTTTTGGTCTCCCCGGTCACCCTGGCCCTTGGGAACGATCTTCTTGGCCTTGCTGCGCCGGTCCGCCGCGAGCGACTTGCCGACATTGACCTGGTTTTCCGTGAATTGCCCTTCCGGGCTACGGCGCGCATAGCGCGTATCGCCCGGGTGCGGTTGAATGATTTCGCGCGATGACATAATTCTCCTCCTTGATGAGACCTGCGGACACCTGAAATCCTTTGCACGCATGGAACCAAAAATGCTCGGCGAAGCGTTTAGTAATGGCAGGGCCTCTGGCTCCTGTACACCGCCAACAGCACCTGAATTCAATTGAGGAGAAAACATATGTTCGACTGGATGTTACCCGAGACGCATGCCATCGCCATCCTGAAGAAAGACCACGACACGGTCAAAGGCCTCTTCGAGGACTTCGAAAAGGCGGAAACGGCCGGCCGGAGAACAAAGATCATCGATCAGGCCCTGACCGAGCTGAAAATTCACGCCATCCTGGAAGAAGAAATCTTCTATCCTACTGTCCGCGCGCATGTCGGACGGGACGTCATGAACGAAGCGGATGAGGAACATCATGTGGCCAAAGTCCTGATTGCGGAGCTGGACACTGTCGACGCGAAGAATGATCATCGGGATGCAAAATTTACAGTCCTCGCAGAAAGCGTGCGGCACCACATCCGGGAGGAAGAAACCGAGATGCTGCCAAAGGCGAAAGAACTCGATATCGATTTCGAGGCTCTCGGACAGCGGATGCTTGCCCGCAAGAAAGAGCTTCTGAAAGACGGGATTCCGACCGACGCCGAACACGCGATGGTGGCAAAGTCCCGCGGCCGTGCGGATTCGCCTGCGGCTGCCGCACGCAAGAAATCGACGACCCGGAAAGCGCCGGCCAGGGGCTCGTCCGCCCGTGGCGGCAAGCGCAAGTCTCAGGCCGGGCGTTAAAACCATGGCCAAGAAAACATCCAAGTCCGCCGGAAAGCGCAAGGTCCACAAGGTCATGAACGAGCACAAGGAAGGCACCCTGAAATCCGGCAGCGGCAAGAAGGTCAAGAGCCGGAAACAGGCCGTGGCGATTGCGCTGAGTGAAGCGCGCAAATCGGGAGCGAAGATTCCCAAAAAGAAAAAGAAGTCCTAGCCGCCGCTCCGGCCGCTGCGGGGAGAGCCCCAACCCCGGCCGGAGCCGAGGTGCAGGATGGCGTAGGCGCCGACGCCGGCAGCGGCAATCGTCACAAGGTTAATGCCAAAGCTAATCAACCGTGGATAGAGAATCGCATGATCGGGCAGGCCCAGAACCAGAGCGGCTCCCAGCCAGACCGGGAAAATGGCGAGCTGGACGGCTGCCGCGACGCCGATCAGATATCGGCGTCCGGTGTCATCCGCCGTCGAAAGCCCTGCCGTTACGCCGATCACCACGGACATGGCGAAGCTGCTCAAAGGATTCTTAAAACCGGCGAACGCTATCGTGCCGCCTTCGATCAGTGCGACGACCGCGCCGGCGGCAACGGCCAGAACGGTGCTCACGGCCACCGCGCGTATGCCTTTCAGAAGCAGGGCCCGGTCCCGGCTCCACAGACCGAAGCTGATCGCCAGCACCTGCGAGAGGTACGGCAGGAAGAGCGCCGCGACAACGATGGCAATTGGGTTGTCATCAATGATTCCGGTCGCGAGCAGAATACCACCGGCAGCCGCGCGTCCGACATAACTGGTCGTGACGTGGCTCATCTGCCAGAGATCCTGGATAACGTCGGTGAAAGGCTCGCTCATCGGCTTGGTCAAGCTGTCCACGGACTCGCTGTTCACGATGGAACGCACTTCGCGCGATGTAACCGAATAATCGACTCCGGAAAAAGCGGGGGCATTCAGCAGGGCATCGACAAACGCGCGCGCTTTCGGCGTGGAGGTGTCGGCGCTCACCGTCTGACGGGCCAGGCCGGGTCCGTGAATGAACACTTCGGCTATGCTCACGCGCTCGATGCCGGCGGCATGGGCAAGGCGCGCCGCTTCTTCCGTGAGCTCGGGCGGCACTGTGGCGCGAATCTCATGCATATTGGCAACCTCTTACTTTCGGAAGGAAGACCATCATCATGGCTGATTTGACCTCCCTCTCCCTGCAACTGGACAACAAAACCGGAATCTGCCGGGCAATCATAGAAACCCCGAAGGGATGCCGCAACAAGTTTGATTATGATCCGAAGACGGGTCTGTTCATGCTGGGCGGCCTGCTGCCCGAGGGCATGATGTTCCCCTTCGATTTCGGCTTCCTGCCCTCGACCCTCGGCGAGGACGGCGACCCGCTCGACATCATGGTCCTGATGGACGCCCCGGCCCATGTCGGCTGCCTCATCGAAGTACGCATCATCGGCATTATTACAGCCGAACAGACGGAGGACGGCGAGACCGAATGTAATGATCGGCTGCTCGGGGTCGCGGTACACTCCTACGACCATCAGGACCTGAATTCAATGAAAGATGTGAGCAAGACCCTGCTCGACCAGGTGGAGGCGTTTTTCATTACCTACAACAAGCAGCGCGGCAAGAAATTCAAGGTTACCGGCACGGGCGGCCCGAAGAAGGCGATGAGATTTCTGAAAAACGGCATCAAGGCTCACAAGAACGCCGCCAGGAAGTAGACCGGCGGATTCGCGAAACTCGCCGTTACAAATCCTCCACCAGATGAAAATCCGGCAGCGGCATGTCGGCGGTCAGCCTTTCGCGCGGGACGTAGTGCGGATTCACGCGCGATAGGGTTTCATTGATGAAGAGCGACGGGTGCGTGAGAAGCCCCTGCCGCACGCTCTCGGGCGGCAGGGTGTCTACATGGTACTGGCAGATGCCGCAAAGGGCGGGCTGCCGGCGGAACAGATCTTCGAGCTTGCCTTCATATTCGAGCAGCTTGGCTGTCTCCTTGCGGGAACCGAATTCCCATGTCATGTCACCCGTGGCCCACAGACCCAGATAACCATCGTTGAGCGCCTGCTGCACGGCGTCTTCGAGCTCGCGGATCATCTTGTCCACGTCGAAACTGCCGTCCACCAGATGCCCCTGATCTGATGACAGGACAAGGCTGCCTTTTTCAACTTCGCGCGCCACGTCCACGCCGGCGGCGGACAGATAGGAGCGCATGCCGGCCACCATCGGCGGGCTGTCGAGATATAGGCAGCGATGACGCTCCTCAAGTTTCCGCCGCATCAGCGCCGCGAGAGCCGGCAGATGCCGCGCGGGCGAGCCGCTGTAAACCAGGCATTGATGTCGCAAGGGAAGCTGCATGGGGGGATTATATGGCGCAAACCTGTGCGAAAGACAATGAAAAAGGGTCCCCGACGCGAGGCCGGGCTTTAAGAGACGGCTTCACTGCGGCGGAGTCTCTTTTCGTGCGAGAAGGTCGCGAACAAGCGGCCCGAGCTTCATGAATTCCGAAAACTCGGACGGCTTGCGGAAATATCCGTTGGCGCCGAAACCCTCCATGTCCTCGCGGTCGCGCTGTGAGTCCGAAGACGTCACGATCAGGACAAGCGCATCCTTGCAGCGCGCGCTGGCGCGCAGCTTTCGAAGTATGTCGCCTCCCTTATAACGTGGCATGTTGATGTCAAGGAGGATGAGATCCGGACAGGGCGCCGCCGCGTCGGCGTCCGCCTGCTCGAAAAACATGACCGCCTTCTCGCCGTCGTCGGCCACGTGAATCTGCGCGTCGATCCCTGATTTCTTGAGAGCCTGCCGGATCAGGTAGACATCCGACTTGCTGTCCTCGGCGATCAGAATCTGCCAGGGGCGGACGCCCGGTTGATCAGACCCGGAGGGTGAAGCGGAACTTCGAGCCGCGTCCGGGTTCCGATTCGACCCAGATCCGCCCGTGGTAGCGTTCAACGATGCGCTGGCAGATGGCCAGGCCGATACCGGTGCCCGCGTAGCGGTCGACGTTGTGGAGGCGTGTGAATAAGCCAAAGATCTGCTCCTTAAATTCGGGTGAGATGCCAATGCCGTTGTCGCTGACCGTGAAGACCCAGTTTCCGTCCTGACGCTCGGCGCCGATATGCACTGTCGGCGTGCGGTCATCACTCCTGTACTTGATCGCATTGCCGATGAGGTTCTGGAAAAGCTGTCGGAGGTGCGTGCCATGCGCGCGCAGCACGGGCAGCTTGTCGCTGGTGACGGCGGCGCCGCTTTCTGTGATCGCACCGCCCAGATTGACGAGCGCTTCCGCCAGGGTTTGGTTGGCGTCCGTCGCTTCCGGCTTCTCATCGAGCTTCGTGACCTGCGTATAGGCGAGAAGATCGCGCACCAGAAGTTCCATCCTGGTCGCGGCTCCCTGCAGGAATTCCAGAAATTCGGCGGTTTCACCCTCGACCACAGTTCCAAGGCTGCCCGCGAGGAGCTCGGAGTAGATCTTGATCGTCCGGAGCGGCTCCTGCAGATCGTGGCTCGCCGAATAGGCGAATTGTTCAAGGTCCTGGTTCGCGCGGCGCAAGTCGTTCTCCGCCCGCTTGCGTTCCGTGATATCGCGCGCGATCTTGGAAACGCCGATGATCTCGCCCTGCTGATTACTGAGCGGCGAGATGGTCAGAGAAACATTCAGCAGGCCGCCGTCCTTGCGCAGGCGGGTCGTCTCGAAATGATCCACGCGCTCGCCGCGCTGCAGGCGCGCCAGGATCTCCCGCTCTTCCTCCTGCCGGTCGGGCGGAACCACGAGCATGATCGATTCTCCGATCGCTTCCGCAGCCGTATAGCCGTAAAGGCGCTCCGCCCCCCGGTTCCAGCTGGTAATCCGGCCGCCGAGGTCCTTGCTGATGATGGCGTCATCCGAGGAATCGACGATGGCCCCGAGCAGCAGCCGCGTTTCTTCGGCTTTGCGACGCCCGGTGATGTCGCGCGTAATGCCGAGCTGGACGATCGAGCCGTCGGGGCGGCGCAACGGCACGGCATGCGTTTCCATCCGGCAGCGTTTGCCTTTCAGTCCCACGATGTCGAATTCGAGGGAGCCCTTCTCACCCTCGCAGACCCGCTCGTTGAATGCGCGGTAAGTTTCGCGGTCTTCCGGCGCGATGAGGTCATACACACTTCTGCCAGCCACCTCTTCCGCCGCGGCGGCGCCCACCATCTCCAGCCCCGCCTCATTCATCAGCAGCAGCGTGCCGTCGGTGGCGACCACCTTGACGCACTCCGGCGTCGTCTTGACGATCGCCCTGAAACGCTCTTCGCTTCCGCGCAGTATATCCTCGGCGCGCTTGCGCTCGGTAATATCGACCAGCATATTGACCGCGCCCGTCAAGCGGCCCTGATCGTCGAATAGCGGGGTCGGATACGGCGTGAATATACGGCGCTGTCCGTCAGGGCGCTCGGCGATTGCCTCGCAGCCCAGCACCGGCCTTTTCTCCCGCAGCGCCACGGCCATCGGACATTGATCATGAGGCAGCGGCGTGCTGTCCATGTTGTACAGCTTCCAGGTTACGCACCACGAATCGGTGCCCACCTCCGGCACGCGTCCCGAGAATTCCACGGCGGCCTGGTTGAAGAATGTGATGCGGCCCTCGGCGTCGGTCGTGTAGACCGCGGCGGGAATCGCCTCGATAATTTCATGCAGACGGCGTTTGCTTTCGCGCAACGCCTCATCGGCCTGCCGTCGCTCGATCAGGTCGGCCGCCTGCCGCGCCAGGATGTCCAGCAGGCGGAGGTCGCGCTCCGTGGGAGCGTGGGGTTTGCGCCAATGCGAGGAGATCATGCCCAGCATCTTGCCGCTCCGCGAGATGAGCGGCGTCGACTGCGCGGCGCGGATGCCGGCGTCAAGCAAGGCGGCCATGCCGCCGGTGCCGGCCAGGAAATCACAGGTCTCTACGTCCCCCGCGATGGCGCGCTTGCCGGTGCGCAGGACCTGACCGCAGGTGCTGTCCGTATCGAAGCGCACCCACTCCCAGACTTTGGCGCCCTCCGGGCTAAGTCCGCGGGATGCAAGTAGGCGCAGCTCGCCTTTGGGCCCGCGGTCGGGATAGAGGACCTGCATGGTCGCGAAGTCCGACCGCATGATGGCGGCGACGGCGTCGACGATTTTCCCGTAGAGCGCGTCTTCATCGCCCGGCTCGATGAGCTGCGCGCTGATATCCCGCAACAGCTTCGTGTCAGCCAGTTCCGCGGCAAGCTGCGCCTGCCGTGTTTCCTGCTCCTGCTTGAGATCGGTGATGTCGCGGGTAAAGCAGCGGGTGTGAACGAATTCTCCGTCCTCGAACAGCACGCTCGAATTGATGAGGACATGGCGGATCGACCCGTCGCGGTGGCGTAGCCGCGCCGGCTGGTCGCGCAGGGTTTCGCCCCGGCTCAGGCAGGCGAGTATGTTTTGGATGACAGGCTCGTCGGCGTGGAATTCGGTGATGTTCCGCCCGATATACTGTTCCTGCACGTAGCCAATAAGATCCAGCTCGGCCTGGTTCGCCCAAAGAATGGTGCCGTCGGCGCCCACCCAATGAAGGCCGATCGTGGAGGTTTCTATGAAATCGCGCAGAACCGCCTCGCTGCGCCGCAAGGCCTGGAGTTCGCGCAACAAGGCGTCGTTTGAAGCCGCGTCCGGCGACTTCGGGCGGCCGTTAGCGTGGCCGTTTGCCGTTATCTCATCTTTGCGGACAGTGCGCGTGGGAGTCATAGCGTTTCACAATTCCTTTCCAGCCCCGGCCAAACCGAGAGCCAAAGTCTTTTTCCCCTTAAGTATGTCGTGAACGATACTGCCGAGCTGTATGAATTCATCGAGGCGCGATGGTTTCCGGAAATAAAACATTGCGGCGTGTTTTTGCGCCCGGTCGTGATCGGCGGGAGCGTCGGATGAGGTCATCACCACTACCGGAATCTGGGCGTAGCGCTCCGTTGATCTCAGGCATTTGAGGATTTCCTCGCCGTTGTACTTAGGCAGATGCATGTCGAGCAATAGCAGATCGGGGCCCGGCGCTTTTCGGTCCTTGTCGGCGTTTTGAATGAAGCTTATAGCCTCTTCGCCGTCCCTCGCTACATGGAGAACATGATCGAGGCCCTGATCCCGCAGAGCGATGCGGACGATGCCGACATCGGCTGCCGAATCCTCAGCCAGCAGAATCTGGTATGTACGCGTTTCGGTCACCATAGCGGTCCCTAACCCTCCTTCGCCGTCGGGTGCGCTGCCGGTAATCTTCACTCTAGATTTACCACTTTTTTGAGCCATTTTGCATTTCCGCAATACCGGCAAACCTAGGGGAAGCGCAGGCCCGGAGTCAAGAAGTTTCGCCTTGTTTCTGCTGCGGTAGGGTGCCGCTCGTGCCCCGACCAGATCGAACGCAGGCGAATGGAAACAGGTCCATTCAGTGCGTTTTCCCTAGTTTGGCAATCTGCGCTCATCCTTCGCCCGGGCTATCAATAACCCCGTCAAAACCGCCTCTTTCGACATCAAATCGAGCTCCGCACACCGCGAGCTTGCACTCTGATTCGTCGCGGAATCAGGAGCGCTCACGTCCAACATCCATCGCGTCACGTTCAAGTGTTTCCGTGGGATCCGTGCCCCAGTAATGCAGAAAGTAAACGGCAGGTTGGGTCCCCGTCATGTGACAAGGAATCGCGTCTGATGTCGGTTCATGAAGGTGGAAAAGATCACGGCTATCGGTTCTGGATGTCCCGCTAAAACCCACAGCGTTCACGGTCGTATAGCACAATGAATCATCACCTCCAAGAACACGATTTGCCTGTGGTTTGACAAGGACGCGAGTGAAGACGCGCGCTTCTATGCCAGCACATCTACGGATAGCAAGGTACGCGGTATAGCAGCTCGCGCTTTCCGGCCTCGCTGAAGCCATGCGGGCTCACGATCCACTTCCGGAAGTGTATACGGCCGAAGCGCATCTCCAGCAGGTGTTTCAGAATCTCATCGGCAACGCGCTCAAATATCGAAAACAAAATCCGCCGTGCATCCATATCTCTTCGGTCCGCTACGGCGCGGTCTGCCGCTTTCAATGCAGGACAACGGAATCGGCATCGATCCCTAGTACAAGGAGAAAATCTTTGGTGTATTCAAACGGCTCCATCGTGACCAGAAATACAACGGCACCGGCATCGGTTTGGCGATTTGCCAACGAGTGGTTGAGCGCTTTCCTTCTGTTGGTTTAACTCTCTGGCCCTTCAGCTGCTCAGGGGAAGCCATGAACAAAAATCTTGCTATGACCGTTTTTATGGCAGCTGCACTCTCCGCTGTCGGAGCTAACGCGCAAAGCGCCAAAGACGAAATTAAAGACGCGGGTAGCGATGTGAAGGAGGCCGGTAAAGCTACCGGCGATGCGGCCAAGAAGACAGGCAGCGCTACGAAGAAGGAAAGCAAGACTATCGCTCATAAGTCCGCAAAGAAGGTCAGAAAAGGAGCGGAAAAAGTAGAGGACAAGACGAACTAGCGCCCAAAGCACTGGGACAGTCGATTCTGTGATTCCTATGAGCACAATTCTCATCATTCTGATCCTCTTGATCCTCCTCGGAGGGGGCGGTGGTTATTATTACGGTGGCCCGCAAGTGGGAGGCGGCATCGGAGGCTTGCTTCTCTTAGTCCTCATAATCTGGCTATTTTTCGGTAGGCGCTGATCCTCCTAGGTTCCGTTTTCCAATGCCGGCGATGGGGGATGTCATGGCGGGTCGCGGTCCTATGAGTCGTATGATCTCTTAGCGGCGCGCCCCATACTATTCTCGTCGTCATTTTAGGAACGAATGTCTCACGCAAGACGTGAAGTGCATTTGGCGAAGCAATTTGTGCATTAGGGTTGCTTCGATTAGATGTAACAGTTACGTTTCGTTCGCCCAATGAATAGGAGGATGCGCCAAAGACTTCTCGGAATAAGAGAACCGGGGGACGTCCTTGATTCCTGGGGCAAGGCCCTCAACGTGCTGCTTAACGCCCGGCGCGTACTGAATTCAAAGAGGAGGCAAGAATGAAATATCTACTTGCGTGGGGACTCGGCGTTCCCGGTGCTCTCATCGTTGCCTGGTTTTTGATGAGTCACCACTAGAATTGGCAGACGTAATTGGACAGAAGCACAAGAACAAGGGAGTAAAGCAATGAGTGATCTGAAGGACAAAGCAAAAGAGAAGATCGATGATGCGGCCGATGCCGCCAAAAAGGCAACCGAAAAGGTCGCGGATAAAGCAAAGGATTTGGCCCACAAGGGCGGGAAAAAGATGGAAGAAGGGGGTAAGCGACTTCAGGACGCATGAGTGTCCTAAATGCGGACAATCCAAAATGCAAACTTTCAAAACTACTCTTATTATGCTGTTTTCCGTGGCGTGCCTCATCAGCCACGGCCAGACACCCGACCGAAACGCACCTAAGCCGGATAACACGAAAGTGAACCAGCGTGATCGGAATGCAAGCGAAGTCACTGCTGATCAGCAGAAAACCAATCAAACCGATCAAGAGTTGACCAGAAAGATACGGCAGTCGATCATGGCGGATAAATCGCTTTCCACTTACGCGCATAACATCAAGATCATCAGCCAGAACGGCACTGTCACCTTAAAGGGGCCCGTCAAGTCCGATGACGAAAAAAGGGCCGTTATGGCCAAGGCCGTCAGCGTCGCGGGAAGTGCCGACAAGGTCACGGACCAAGTCTCAATTAAGCAATAAGAAGTTCAATAAAAAGGAGCAACAGACATATGGCAGGCAAAAACACAGCGGCGTTCGGTATTTATAAGAGCACCGCTCAGGCTGAACGCGCGGTTGACCGGATCGCGGCAGCAGGATTCTCCCACAATGACATCTCGGTGCTGCTACCCGATACCCAGAGTTCGAAAGAGTTCGCACACGAGAAGAACACCAAGGCTCCCGAAGGGACAACCACCGGTGTGACCACGGGAGGCATCGTGGGCGGTACGCTCGGGCTGCTAGCCGGAATTGGAACCTTAGCCATTCCAGGTCTGGGTCCATTCATCGCTGCGGGTCCGATTATGGCTTCATTGGCCGGCCTAGGAGTCGGCGGCGCAGTTGGAGGGCTGATCGGGGCACTGGTCGGCATGGGGATTCCGGAGTATGAGGCCAAACGGTATGAAGGCCGGGTCAAGGATGGGGGTGTTTTATTGTCGGTGCATTGCGAAACATCCGACGAAGTGTCGAGGGCGAAGGACCTATTGAAAGAGACTGGAGCCGAAGATATCTCCTCGGCCGGCGAAAAAGCCGTGAGTTCGCATGGTGTGAATACCGAGACTGTCGGTAGGGTCTAATCGCTTCGCCCAGAGTTAGGGTCGCGCCATGGCT
>JALYJH010000019.1 GCA_030775415.1 Acidobacteriota bacterium
GAAAATTGCCTATGCGGTGCGTCAGGAGTTGACGGAGCAAGGATTCCTGGAGATCGAGACCCCGTTTATGACGCGGTCGACTCCGGAAGGTGCGCGGGATTATCTGGTGCCCGCGCGGGTCAGTCCGGGGAACTTTTACGCACTGCCGCAATCGCCGCAGATTTTTAAGCAGCTGCTAATGGTTGCGGGGTTCGATAAATACTTTCAGATCGTGCGCTGTTTCCGCGACGAAGATCTGCGCGCGGACCGGCAGCCGGAGTTTACGCAAATCGATTTGGAAATGTCGTTTCCGCAGCAGGAGACAATCTACCGGGTAATCGAACGAATGCTGAAGGCTGTGGCCAAGGTAGCGGGGTGCGAGATTGAGATTCCGCTGCCTCGCTTGTCTTACGCGCAAGCGTTGCTGTCCTACGGGAGTGACAAGCCGGATCTGCGCCTGCCGCCGTTTCATTGCGTCGAGGATTTGTTCCAAGGTGAAGGTTTGACCCCCGAGGGGCTTCCTCTGGTCGCGATCCGGGTCCCGAAGACGGGTGCCGTCTCGCGAAAAGAGCGGGATGAACTGAAGGCTTTTGGCCAGGAGCGTGGGCTGCGGGTGTTTGATGACGCTAAGAGGTTGGAACGGGACTTCCCCGCTGCCATGGCCGAGGTGCGCAAGCGGACAGGGGCTACCGAGGAAGATTTGCTCATCCTTTGCGGATGGGGAGGCGAAGTGAAAGGTGCGCTTCCGGAGAATACTGCGTTGCTGGCAGCCGGACATTTGCGGATGCATGCGGGGCAGAAGTACAACTACCGGCATCAACTGCTCGATCCCAAGGATTTTCGGTTTTTGTGGGTCGTGGATTTTCCCATGTTCGAGTGGGATGAAGAAGAGAACCGCTGGAATGCGGCCCATCATCCGTTTACTTCGGTGCACGATGAGGATCTGGAAAAGCTCACTACCGATCCGGCGCATTGCCGCGCAAAGTCTTACGATGTCGTCTTAAATGGGACGGAGTTGGGGTCGGGGTCGATTCGTATTCACCGGCGGGATATCCAGGCGCAGGTTTTTGCGGCGTTGGGATTATCGGATGAAGAGGCTCGGCACAAGTTTGGCTTTTTGCTGGATGGCTTGGAATATGGGGCGCCGCCGCACGGCGGGATTGCGCTAGGGCTCGACCGGCTAGTGATGTTGCTTGCAGGTGAGACTTCTATTCGCGATGTAATTCCCTTCCCCAAAACTGCGAAGGGGACGGATCTGATGTGTGAGGCTCCGTCGGATGTACCGGAGCGGGCATTAAGAGAGCTGGGGATTAGTATTCGAAAGAAGTAACGCGCCGCTACTCAGTGCGAAGGGCTATGGCAGGGTCAATGCGCGTGGCCTTCACGGCGGGGATCAGGCAGGCGACTCCGGCCACCAGCGCTAGCAGAAGTGCGGCCCCTAAGAACGTTGCGGGATCTACGCTGCGAGTGCCCACTAGTGCGCTGCGGAGCCAGATACTTATGCTTGCCGCGCCTGCTAATCCAACGATAATTCCAATGATTGTAGGGGCCATGCCTTTGCTGACCACCTGACGCATCACGGAGACGCGACTCGCGCCTAGGGCCATGCGCAGGCCAATTTCACTGCGGCGCTGCGCCACTGCGTAGGCGTTTACTCCATAAATACCTAACGCCGCCAGGATCAGCGCGACTAGCGCAAAAGAAATCATTAGTCCGGTCTGAAATTTTGGCTCGGCGAACTGGTTGCTCAGGCGTTCTTCTAGCGTGCCGAATTCTTCTAGCGGCTGTTCCCGGTCGACGGCCATGAATTCGGCGCGCAGCGCGGGGGCAAGGGCGGTGGGATTGCCGTCGGTGCGAGCTACGAACCACACGCCTCGGGACCACGGATTTTGCGGATGGGGGACATAGATCATCGGCTTCAAGTCCGCCGAAGGATCGTCCAGCTTGACGTTGCCGCAGACGCCGATAATTTGCACGGTGACCGTTTCCTCGCCGTTTTGCAGGCGCTTTGGGCGGTTTATGCGCAGGCGCTTGCCGAGAGGGTTTTGATTGGGGAAGTAATGGGAGACTAGCTCCTCACTCACCACGGCCACCAGCGGGGCGGTTTCGTTATCGGCTTCGGTGAAGGAGCGGCCGCTTTCCAAAGGGATTCCCAGCGTGGTGAAGTAATCCGGACCAACAGCGACGTAGGGGGCGCTGGGGCGGTCGGATTCTTCGTGGGCTTGCGAGAATTCGGTGTCGAAGCGCACTTCCATGTTGTTCAGTAAGGGAAGGCTGGAGGCTACGGCTACGCCTTTCACTCCGGGCATGGCAGCAATGCGACGCACGCCTTCACGATAAAACTGCAGGGCATGGTCCGCGTCGTACTTCGCGAATGGCAGCAAGAGCCGCGCGGTCATTAAGTTTTTTGGATTGAAGCCAGGATTGGCGCGGGTGAGATCGCGGAAGCTGCCGATCATCAGGCCGGCTCCAGCTAACAAGACAAGCGCTACCGCTGCTTCGGCGACGATCATGGCTTGCCGGAAGCGCTGGCTCTTGCGTCCGGAAGTGGTGCCGCGGCCGGTCTCTTTGAGAGCGGATTGGATGTCGGCACGCGCTACAGCCAAGGCGGGGGCGAGTCCGAAGATCACGCAACTAACGAGTGAAATGGCGAGCGCGAACCAGATCACTGGCAAGCTGAGGGTGATGGATGCGCCGGGGAGCGCGCTAGCGGGGACGATCGCGGGCGCAGCGTGGATCAGCATCCAGGCAAATGCTAAACCTAGACCTCCGCCGCCCAGTGACAGCAGGGCGCTTTCGGTAAGAAGCTGGCGTGCCAGACGGCCGGGCGTCGCGCCCATCGCTAGACGCAAAGCGATTTCACGTTCCCGGCCAGCGGCGCGCACCAGCAATAAGCTGGCTACGTTAGCGCAGGCGATTAACAAAACCAAACCCATGGCTCCGGAGAGCAGCAGCAGGCGCGTACGGAAGGTCCGGTTCAGCAGGAAATCCTGGAAGTCTTCGACGCGGACTGTCCAGCCCTTGTCGCTTTGCGGATAGGTTTGCGCGAGCGAGCGGCCGATGACCGCCATTTCTGCGGCGGCGCGGTCGCGCGGCGCGCGCAGCCGGGCGATGGCGATTACGTTGCGAAAGTCGCGGTCCTGGCGGTTCAGCGAAACTGGGATCCAGATGTCGTGCGGCCGCCACCAGAATTGAAAACCGGGCGGAGTTACGCCGACGATGGAGTAGGGGACGGAATCGACGTAGATGGTGCGGCCAAGGACTTGGGCGTCCGCGCCTAGATCCTCCTGCCAAAAACGGTGGCTGATGACGGCGGAGTGAGCGGCATTCTCAGGGTGATCGAGCCCATCTTCATCCGGCAAAAAGGTGCGGCCCAGTTCCGGCTTCACTCTTAGCGTGTTGAAAAAGTTCGCGCTCACACGGGCGCCCGCAGCCTGCCGCGGACGGTCCCCGCCGGTGAGTACGAATGCGGTGGGTAGCCAGGCGGCAAAATCGGAAAGGGTTTTTGACTGGGTGCGCCAGTCGGCGAAATCCGCGGCGGAGGCGTCGCTGAGGGTACCTTGGCTGTCGTGGCTCCATACGAAGGCGAGTTTTTCAGGCTCGGGATAGGAGACGGGGTGAATCAGCAGACAATCAACGATGCTGAACATCGCGGAGTTTGCGCCGATCCCCAGCGCGAGCACCAGAATAATGGAAGCGGTCATCACTGGAGCCCGCAGCATGATGCGGGTTCCAAAACGCGCGTCCTGTAGGAGATTCGACATCCGAGAATGGCTTTACGGCGCGGGCGAAGGCGAGGGCAGGACGTTTTCCGGCGCGTGACTGGTCCGCGGCGAGCGCCAAAAAGCCCGGCACCAAATCGACCAGCCCACAAGTTGCGTGAGCATCAAAAACAGGTTAGGTAAGACGGCCTGATCCGAAGTCAGATGGCGAAGCCCGTAGGAAATTGCCGCCCCCGTTACTACGATGCCCAGTCCAATACTCACAGCAACTAATTGGGGATCACGCTTGCGATTGGCGAGCAGGGCTCCCCACAGTGCCAGGTTCATGATGGCCGCGCCGAAATTGAGGAGCTCGCTGGTACTGTTGAACCACGCGGCTCTCGGCCAGGGTGCAAAATGCAACGGGAAGAGCAGAAACGGCAGCACGAGCACCACAGCAACGATCCCACAGAGGATCCGTCTTATGGAAATTCGTTTGGCGCCTTCCGGAGTAGCCGCATACGTGAACACAATCACCAACAGGAACCGAAGCAAGTCCACGATGACATCGTTGCTCCAGTAAAGGCGGTTATACAACTTCACCGCTTCCACTGACGCGATTTTGCCCTGCGCGGGACCGGCATAAAGCACATCGTAGAGGGTGAGGGTGGCAGTGGCGAGTAATTCCCACGCAACATAGAGGAAGAGAATCCAGAACTTGCGGAAGGAGCCGCATAAAATCAAAATGAGGACCGACAATAGCATAATCCCATTGCCGATCCCCAAAAAATCATAAACGTACTTCATTACCGCACACCGGCAGACATTTCCCTCAATGGGAAACCAACCTTATTTACGCCTTGTGCGAAAGGCCTAGCTAAGGTTAGTGTCACCGGATGGCGGCGGTCCCGAAGCCACGTTGGTATCACCGGATGGCGGCGGTCCCGAAGCCACGTTGGTGTCGCCAGATGGCGGCGGTCCCGAAGCCACGTTAGTATCACCGGATGGCGGCGGTCCCGAAGCCACGTTGGTGTCACCAGATGGCGGCGGTCCCGAAGCCACGTTAGTGTCGCCAGATGGCGGCGGCCCTGATGCAACCACGCCGCTGACGTCATGGTTCGAGGCAATCGTTTCGTGGGAAATAATCCATGCATACGAGCTGACGCTCAAGAGCGCCAAAACAAATGCAGTCAAAATTGTAACACGTTTCACTCTACACCACCCTCTACTACATAAGAATTTAACCACTTAGTACATTGCCCGTGATGGAGCTAAGAGCAACACCTTACAATACGTCTAAAGGCTTAGTTGCGAGTATAAGGGTAATCCCTTAGTACCGTCAAGAGAATAGTACTCCTTGAACGCAAAGATTGCACAAGTGATTAATTAATTTTTATTAATTTGTGAAACAAGCTAAGCCATTTGTTTGCTTCGGCGGATGAGCTGGATGAGCTGGCGGAGGGCGATGTAGACGTTCAAAAAGCCGAGACAACTGAGCGCGCTGCGAAAATAGGGGTCGTCCCAGAGGTCCTGGACAGCGATCTGGTTGGAGGCGAAGAAGCTGGGGATGTGATTGAGGCTCCAGGAGTCCATCCAGGGGAAGACTACAAGGAACGCTCCGATTTCAAAGGCGAAGAGCGAGAAGAGTATGATCCACAAGCGGGCGCGGAGAGTCCCGGGTGCGCCCTGCGGCTGAGCCGGAAAGGGCGGGGGCTCGGGCGTTGCTGCGGGAGTAGGAGTGATCTCAGGCGTCATGAGAACAGTTCGCCTTGAGGAGAAAGACTGGCGGGGTATCCAGTCCAAACAAGCTGTCGACTGGCATTGCGGACCGGCTCGAAGCTAAAGCGATGAAGGGTGGTTGGGCCCAGGCGGTCGAGCGCATCAAGGTGATCGCGAGTGCCGTAGCCTTTGTTGCTCGCCAGTCGGTATTCCGGAAAGACTTGGTCCCACTGAGTGAGCGCGCCATCCCGTGCGGTTTTGGCTAGGATGGAGGCGGCGGCGATGGAGAAAGACAGACCGTCGCCATGGATCAGCGGCTTTTGGGGCAGTTCGCTGGCGATCCGGACTGCATCTAAAAGCAGGTAATCACAAACGGTGTTGAGGCGCGCCAAGGCACGCTGCATAGCCAGGCGAGAGGCCTCCAGTATGTTTATGCGGTCGATTTCGAAGGGGTCAGCGGCGCCGACGGCCCAGGCGACAGCGCGTTCGCGGATGCGTTCGGCGAGCACTTCGCGGCGGTCGGGTTCAAGCTCTTTGCTGTCATCGAGGCCGCGAATTTGGCGCGCTGGGTCGAGCACCACAGCGGCCGCGAAGACCGGGCCGAAGAGCGCGCCGCGACCCGCTTCGTCCAGTCCGGCGATGGTCCGGTAACCGGCACTTCGGGCGGCACGCTCGTAGCGGCTGCTGGGCATGCTGAAAACAGGGCGGGGCTATTCGCGTTCGCGCAGGCGCGCGGCTTTGCCTTTTAATCCGCGCAGGTAGTAAAGTTTGGCGCGGCGGACGCGGCCGGTGCGGACGACATCGATGTGGTCGACTACCGGGGCCTGCACCGGGAAGATGCGCTCCACGCCCTGGCCGAAGCTGACTTTGCGGACCGTAATGGTCTCGCTCATGCCAGCGTTGTTGCGCGCGATAACCGTGCCTTCGAATACTTGGAGGCGCTCTTTGTCACCTTCCTTGATTTTGACGTGCACCTTAATGGTGTCGCCGGGGCGGAATTCGGGGTGGGTCGCCTTCTTGTTCTTATTCAGGATCTTGGCCATCGTTGCGTTCTGCATAATCTTGTTCCTACTTTCTAAACTAAATCCGGGCGCTGGCGGTGGGTCTTCTCCCGCGCGGCGCTTTTCCGCCACTTATGAATCTCTTCATGGTTACCGCCCATCAGCACTTCCGGCACTTTCCAACCGCGAAATTCCGCGGGCCGAGTGTACTGCGGCCAATCAAGCAACCCTTCCTCGCTGAACGACTCGTTTATGCTGGAGGTCTCGTTCCCCAGCACTCCGGCTTGCAGGCGGGCTACCGCATCCACTACTACCGCCGCCGCCAGTTCGCCGCCGCTCAATACATAATCGCCTATCGATAACTCTTCGTCCGCCAAATGCTCCGCGACGCGCTCATCCACGCCTTCGTAACGGCCGCAGATCAGGAGCAACTCCTTTAATCCACTGAACTCCCGGGCCTTGGCCTGGTCAAACTTTTTCCCCTGCGCCGATAGAAGAATTACTTTCGAACCTTCCTTGCGTTCGGGCCAAATCGCCTCTACCGCTTCAAATACTGGTCCCGCTTTGAGCAGCATGCCTTCGCCGCCGCCAAAGGGCCGGTCATCCACAGTCCGATGACGATCGTAAGTCCACGTCCGCAAATCGTGCACGTGAATCTCGATCAGCCCTGCTTCGCACGCCTTTTGAATCACGCCATGCGCGAAGGCTCCCCGGAAAAACTCCGGGAAAATCGTCACGATGTGAAACTTCACTGTTGCTCCAACAGACCCTCCGGCAGTTCCACCCGGATGATCTTCGATGCTACGTCGATCACCTTGCAAACCGACCGCGCGAACGGAATCAGAATCTCACGGCCGTCCGCCGTCTCCAGCTTCAACAGCGGCGCGCCGCCGTACTCCTCCACTTCCGTTACTACTCCTACTTCCGTCTCGCCGACAACCTTGCAGCCCACTAGCTCCGCGTAAGAGAAAGCACCCTCCTCGGGTGGCTCCACTTCACTCGGGGGCACCAGCATTTCGGCGCCTTCCCAAGGCTCAGCGTCATTGATCGAATCGACGCCCACGAACTTGAACACCGGACGGCCATCGTGCCTCCAGGTTTCTTCTACTTCCATTACCTGGCGCCGCCCGTTCTTCTCGAGCGCGACCTTTTTCAACCTCTGCTCACGGTCCGCTTCGCTACTGTCTAGCTCTCCCAGCAATTCTCCGCGATTCCCGCGGGTGCGCCACAGCCTGCCGATCGCTACCCAACCTTCCACTGCCCCGCCCTATTCTAAAATTTCCAGCGTGAAGCGGCGGTTCTGCTTCATCCCAGCCGCTCCCAGCAAAGTGCGGATGGAACGCGCGGTGCGGCCCTGCTTGCCGATCACTTTACCCAGATCCGTGGGGGCGACGCGCAGTTCCAGAACTGTCACCTGTTCGCCCGCGACTTCACGGACCGTTACGTCGCCGGGGTTGTCGACGAGTACCTTGGCGATCTCCGTTACCAGCTCTTTCACTGTCACACCTCTCCGTTAATGGGTTCCTTACCTATGCGGCCGTCGCTGGCTCGGGCACCGGCGGATTCATGCGGATCAGGCGGGCCACGGTGTCGGACGGCTGCGCGCCGTTCTTGATCCAGTATTGAATCCGCTCGTGCTCCAGCTTGACCGCCTTGGGCTTCGCTACCGGGCTGTAAATTCCGACTACTTCCACTGAGCGGCTGTTACGGGCACGCTCCTTGTCAATTACCACCACGCGATAGGACGGCTTTTTCTTGCCGCCAAAGCGCGCCAGACGAATCATCAGCATTCCTTAAACTCCTATCCTTCTATAATCCGTAATTTAACGCCCAAAGGGCAAACCTGGGGGCAGCTTCATTTTCGCCAGGCGTTTGCCCAGGAACCCGCCCCCTCCGGTGAAACTCTTCATCATCTTGCGCATTTGCGCGTATTGCTTAAGCAAATTGTTCACTTCCTGCACCGATGTTCCGCTGCCTTTAGCGATGCGTTTGCGCCGCTGGCCGTTGATCATCATGTGGTTGGCACGCTCCTGGGGGGTCATCGAATCGACGATGGCTACCAGTCGGTTGATCTCATTTTCGTCTACTTTGACATTTTTGAGGTCCTTCATCATGCCCACTTGCGGCATCATCCCTAAAATTGATTCGAGGGGACCCAGCTTGCGGATCTGCTTCATCTGATCGCGAAAGTCGCCCAGGGTGAAGTCGTCTTCGATGAGCTTGCGCTGCATCTCTTCGGCTTGCTTCTGGTCGATGGTTTCTTCTACGCGCTCGATCAGGCTCAAGACGTCGCCCATGCCGAGGATGCGTTGCGCCACGCGGTCGGGATGGAAGGGCTCCAGCGCGTCGGACTTTTCGCCGACTCCGACAAACTTTAAGGGCTGACCGGTTACCGAGCGTATGGACAGTGCCGCGCCGCCGCGGGCATCGCCGTCCATCTTGGTTAGAATAGCTCCGGTTATGCCCAAACGCTTGTGAAATTCGTCGGCGGATTTGACAGCGTCCTGGCCGGTCATGGCGTCGGCGACGAACAGTATTTCGGTGGGGTTGAGGAGGTCTTTCAGCTCGCTCAGCTCGGTCATCAGGTCTTCGTCTATGTGGAGGCGGCCGGCGGTGTCCACCAGCACCACATCACGGCCGGTTTGGACGGCTTCTTTGCGGGCCGAGCGCGCGAGATCGATGGGTTTGCTTTCTTCGGGTGTTCCTTCGTAGACAGGGAGCTTGAGATCGCGCGCCAGTACGCTGAGTTGCTTGCGGGCCGCCGGGCGGTAGACGTCGACCGACACCATCATCGGCGAGCTGCCGTTCTTCGAAAGCCAACGCGCGAGCTTGGCAGTCGAGGTGGTCTTGCCCGAGCCTTGCAGGCCCACGATCATTATGACGCTAGGCGGCTCGTTGGCCATGCGCAGCTTGGCCTGATGGGTGCCGAGCATCTTGACCAGCTCGTCGCGGACTATTTTTATGACCTGCTGAGTGGGCGAGAGCGCCGTGAGCACTTCCTGCCCCATGGCCTGTTCCTTGACGGCTTCGATAAATTGCTTGACGACGCGAAAGTGGACATCGGCCTCAAGCAGCGCCACGCGGATTTCACGCAGTGCGGCGTCCATGTTCTCGGCGGAGAGTTTGCCTTCTCCGCGCAGAGTTTTGAAGACGCGTTGCAGCTTGTCGCTTAAGTTATCGAACATGATTGGCCCCGGGGGTCAAATACCTGGGGGTGTCCACCGGAAGGTAGAGTTTTATTGTAGCGCAAACAGGCCTAATCGTCGGCGCTGCTCCACTCCACCTTGGTGATCGGCTCGCCCCAGGTGAAGCCCCAGAAGGTTCCGAACATGATCCAGCAGTAGCGGGTGAGGCCGTCCCGATCTCTGGTGACCACCCGGAAGACATGCTGGTTGCGGCTACGAGTCCATGCGGACGGTCCCTCGAAGAACCAAGCACCGCGAAAGCTGATGAGTTGCAGGTGCTGGCTCTCGGCCCATTTAGTGAGGCGGCGCTTCCAATACATCTGCGCTAGCAAAAGCGCCAGCATCATTGCCGCAGCTGCCGCGGCGTAAATCGACAGGAGACGGCTGTCGATCTTCAGGTTGCCGATTTCGAAGAGCGTTCCCGCGGGCATGGGTTCGGCCTATAATCATCCCATGCGTTGGTGCCGGGGATTCCTTCTCTTGTGTATGGTGGTTTTGCCGGGAGCTGCCCAGACTTCAGTGCTGGCGCCTACGGGCACGCTGCGGGCGGCGTTTCTCGGTGACAATCCGGTGCTGGGGCGCGTGGACCCGAAATCAGGCGCGGTCACCGGGCCGGTGGCGGATCTGGTCAAGGAGTTAGCGCTCCGAATGGGAGTGCCTTATACGCTGATCCCGGCGCCCGGCGCGCGCGACATGATAAACCGGCTACAGGCGCATACGGCTGACCTGGGTTTTATGGCGTACAACGCAGGACGGGCGGGGATGTGGATTTCTCCGCGCCTTGGCTGCTGATGCCCAACAGCTACATCGTGCGCTCCGATTCCCCGCTCCGCAAAGTCGCCGACGCCGATGCACCCGGCGTTCGCATCGTGGCGGTGAAGAATGACACGCAGGATGTTTATCTGAGCGCTCACTTGAAAAACAACCGCGTGGATACGGTGGCGGCTATGCCGGCACTGGAGGAGATCGCAAGCTCGCTTATCAGTGGCAAGATGGATGCGTTTGCCGCGAACCGGCAGCGGTTGATGGAGGCGGCTGCGCGTTTTCCCCAGCTGCGGGTACTTTCCGATAACTACTTTGTGGCGGGGCAGGCGGTGGCGCTTGCCAAAGGCGACGCGGCGCGATTAGGGGAACTCAATAAGATGTTGGGTGATGTGCTGGCTTCCGGCTTGGTGAAAGCTTCCATCGAGCGTGCGGGGTTGTTGGGGGTGGAAGCGGCCGTTCCGCTGGGGCGTTAGCCGAATTCCGCTCGCGGCGGGGGACTGCTCGGGGCCCACTCGTCCTTGACCGATGTCGGCGGCGGCGTAGTTCTCGGGGCGTACGGGGATTCCGGCCATGCGGCGCAGCAGGGCGAGTTGTCCGGTGTGGGTGAACGCATCGGCGACGGCGCTTTGGAATAACTTCTGCGCGCTCGCTGCTCCTAAGCCGCGTGCCGCGACGCGCTGATCTAACGCTTCGAGGGCAGCAAAGAAGCGGGCAATTTCCTGCTCCCAATCGCGCGCTTCGGAATCGCGCCAATGCGGGCGGCCTTCTACCTGGGAAAGCGCCCAGTCCAACAGGTCGCCAATGTGAGCCAGAATTTGGCCCGGGGTGCGGACGGACGGGGCGGCTTCAAAATCACGGAAGCCGGCGGGCGTGTCGCGCAGAACTTTTCCCAGGCGATAGGCTAAGGTCGCGAGCGCGTGGCGAAGCGGTAAATCCATAAGCACCCATAATCGCATTGAGCGGCGGGGGCCTTGCATATCACCCCCCATTTGCGAGACACTAGCAGGTTTTCCGCACAACATATTTCAAATGCCACAGCGGGTACGAGTTCTTTATCACGATCATTGCTTTGACGGCGCAGCTTCTGCCGCATTTTTCAGCCGTTTTATGGAAGAAAAATTTTATCCGGACGCGGAGTTTTTCTACACCGGTCTGGCCCACAAAGCATCCCAGTTGTTTGAGCCTGAGATGTTCGACGGCGACGTGAACGCTATCGTCGACTTCAAGTATTCCACTGACCCGCGTCTGACCTGGTGGTTCGATCATCATCAAAGCGCGTTCCTGTCGCCCGAGGACGGAGAGCATTTCCGGCACGACCGTAGCGGCCACAAGTTTTTCGATCCGACTTTCCGGTCCTGCACTAAGTACATCGCCACCATTGCGCGGGAGAAGTTCGGTTTTGATCCAGGCGATCTGCAGGAGCTTGTCGGGTGGGCGGATATCGTGGATGGGGCGCTTTATGAGAACGCTCAGGAGGCGGTAGATCTGCTGACGCCGGCTACGCAGTTAACCCTCGTGATTGAAAGCTCCAGAGGTTCGGGGACGGTGCAGCGGATTATCGCTATGATGCGGCGGCAGTCCTTGAGCGAGATTGCCGCGGACCCTGAGATTCAAGCCATTTTTCAGCCGCTGTACCAGAATCATGTTCGTATGATTGAGGTGATTCGCGAGCAGTCACGGTGCCACGGTGCCGTGGTGTTCTTCGATCTGGTCGAACAAAAGATTGAGGGCTATAACAAGTTTATTCCTTACTACTTGTTTCCTGAATCTTCGTATACGGTATCCGTGACCACTTCGCCCTTCCGCACGAAGGTTTCCGTTGGTTCGAATCCGTGGGCCAAGCAGCCTCTCAAGTACAACCTGGCGACCATCTGCGAACGTTATGGTGGCGGCGGACACCCCGGTGTCGGCGCCATCAGTTTTGAGATTGGCGCCGTCGAGCAGGCACGTCAGGCCGCGCGCGAAATTGCTGCGGAATTACAACTCTAGCCAGGATTATCTCTACCTAGATACTCATCTGGGACGTCGTCTTCAGGCACTTGCTTAGTGCGGATTTCCTTCACGTCAGCGTCGGGCGCGTTTTCTACGCCGCTGATTACTGCGGCTTCGAAGAAACTGCCCTCTTCGAGTAGTTCCGAAACGCTTTCCGAATCCGCGCTGGCTTCTTCCGATAAACCCTGCGTATCACCGGATTGCCCCGCGGAATCTGGGCCTAAGCCCTTCTCTTTCCCAGAGACCGTGCTGTAGCTTCTGGTGCTTTCGTCGCCTCGCTTTTTCATGGAGGTTATTCTTGCACGCGGCTGGCCAATCCTATGCTGCCTTGAGGAAGAATACTCTTGTAACAGATTTGTAATCTGGTTTACATTGAATTGTAAAGAAGTGGATCCCGGTCCCGATCGAGTGGAGAGGCCACATGGGTAAACTGCTTCGGTGTCTGGCTGTGCTAGCTGCGTACGTAGTAGCGTCGGCAAATGCCTTGGCTTGGCAGGATGAGACGACATCGCGCGAGGACGCCACCTCGCCTGATCGAGCGATCACGGTGGGCACCGTCTCGGCCGACTTGTTGCGTCATCCTCTTTCACCCGAGGCGCGGGAGATGATCGACAAGGCGCAGCGCACCGCAATCGCGGGGGAACATCTCGCGGCCATCGAGCAGCTGACGCGGGCGCTGGCCAAACATCCTGAATCGGCGGCTTGGATCCAGCCGGTGTTGGGCGTGGAATATCTGAAGACGGATCAGCACCAGGCGGCGATACAGGCGCTCGAACAAGCAGTTCTGCTGCTTCCACGCGACCCGATTAATCACTCCAACCTGGGCTTATCCCTGGCCTTTGCTGGGCAATTCGATCGCGCGGAGGAGGAGTTGCATCAGGCGCTGCAATTGGATGGCAAAAACGACACCACACGGCGGTTGCTGGCCGCAGTCGAAGCGAACCACCGTCTGCGCCATCACGAGTAGGCTTCTCCGTATAAACCTGTTTGGATCTATTAGTTCTCAATCGAAGTCCAGAGCGCTCGCACGCATCGAAGGTATAAAGATTATCGATTGGACACCGAAAGATACAGCAGATATTCTGTGAATGAAGTAGTTCCCCCCGTCGGAAGCAACTCAGTCGTTTGAGATATCCCGTCCATATTTCACCGTGAGGTGAAATCCCAAAAAATTTATCCGGAGGAATTATGCCTAACGTGTGCATGGCCGCGGGCGTGCGCCTGTCGGTCTTGGCTTCAGTGGTGTGTCTGGGGGGTGCCCCAGCCTGGGGACAGTATCGCTATGGGTATCCGTACGACGCTGGTAACGGCGGCTCGTCAGTTGGATTGGCAGATTGGGGGACGCGGCAATCGCCAGAAGAGGTTTCGAGTTTTCCGCAGCCAGTGCCAGGAAATGGATCTGAGCCGTCCACAATTTCGACCGATGTGCTGCGTCATCCGCTCTCTTCAAAAGCGCGGCGGCTGTTTGAAAAGGCCATGCATTTCGCCGACCTTGGAAATCACCATGCCGCAATCACGGGCCTGCGCGAAGCTCTGCTAAAATGCCCGACGGACGCGCCCTATGCTGAGAATCTGCTGGGTCTTGAATACATCGAAGCGCGGCAGTATAACGAGGCGAAGGCGTCATTTACCGAAGCGGCGCGGCTCATGCCCCACGAGTCCGGCAGTCATTCAAATCTGGGACTTTCAATGGCCATTATCGGGGAGTGGGACTCCGCCGAACAGGAAGAGCGCAAGGCGCTGCAACTCGACAAGTCCAACGATAAGGCCAAGCTGATTCTCGAAGCGCTATTGGCGCGCAAGCGCGGTCACACTACTGACTCAAAACCGTAAAATCAATTTACCGATTTAGCGAAACTGATCTGGGCGGCGCTTCAGAGTAGGACGGTCGTCGTCACTGCCGCCCTTACCGTCTTTGCTGTCCCCGGTGCTCGCACCCGGAGCTTTGCGTAGCGTGGGGCGATTCCCATCCTGGTTGGTATCGACTTTGCGCTTATTGTGCATCGCCATTAAGCGGGTTTTCACGTCGTTGAACTCGGAGGTGGTGACCACGTATTCCGGCCGCTCTTTCAGATACTCCTGAATATTCTTTTGCGCGGTGGTAATGCGGTCTTCGGTCATGGGGTGTGTCGAAAACACTTTCGCCATGGTACCCGGTTTTTTCTTTTCCAAAGACTGAATCTTTTCGAAGAAGTCCACGAAAGCGCCTGGATCGTAGCCGCTCTTGTACATGTATTCGAGACCGAGCAAATCGGCTTCAGACTCAAATCCGCGTGAGAATGATAGAAAACCCACTGGAATGGCTACGCTCGCGGCTTGACGGATTCCATAGCCGGTCCAGCCGCCCATGAAGATCAGCGGAATGGTGGCCAACTGCGCGATCTCACCGCGCGTGGCTTGCCGGGTGCCGTGGCGCGCAGCCACATGAGCTATCTCATGCGCCATTACGCCAGCGAGCTCGGCTTCCGAATCGGCTTTTAGAATCAAACCGGAGTTGACAAAGAAGAAGCCGCCGGGAAGCGCGAAGGCGTTCACTTCTTCGGTGTCGATCACTTTAATGGTGAAGGGAACTTTCGCGTCGGAGTTGCGGACCAGGTTCTGGCCCAGGCGATTCACATACTCCGCGATCACCGGATCGTCCACGATTTTCGCCTGGCGCTCCACTTCCTGCGCGAGTCCTTTGCCGAGCGCGATTTCTTTCTCAATGGAGTAGAAGTTGACCCCCTTGCCCACGTCGCGGTTGCCGATTTCATCGGGGTCTTTCTTCTTGTCCGCGGCGAACAAGGAGAAGCCCAGGAGGGAGATCGAGGCAACGGTGGCAAGACGGCGCATAAAGTACTCCTCAATTCCGAGTATACGCCTTTCGACGCAGAACGAGACCAAAAGATTACTCTTAATTCATGTATCGCGAATTCTTCCCTGTAACCCGGCATTTGAAGTATCTAAACCACGCTGCGGTGGGCCCCTTGTGCCGTCCGGCGGCGGAAGCTATGCAAGGGCTGGCGCAGGATGCGTTGGACTGGGGATCTCTGCATTACGAGCAATGGCTTGAATGCTACGCCGGGCTGCGACGGGGGGCGGCGCGCCTGATAAACGGCTCGCCGGAGGAGATTGCAATCGTCAAGAATACGTCGGAAGGGATTGCCACGGTGGCCATGGGGCTCGACTGGCGGGCGGGCGATAAGGTCGTGGCCTTTAATGAGGAGTTTCCGGCAAACCAGTATCCTTGGCAGCGCCTGGAA
>JALYJH010000020.1 GCA_030775415.1 Acidobacteriota bacterium
CGCCGATTTCCGTCTGGCCTACCAGCGCCTGGCGAAAACCCTGCTGCCGTTCGGCGCGGGCTTCAAAGATGTTTTCTGGACCGGGACCTACGCTCTCACAAAGCCCAATGCAGTGAAGCTGGAAAACATTCAGTGGGAATTCCTGGATCGCGCGCTGCCGCCGGCGCGAGCGGCTTTACAGATCGAAGGCCTGCCGTCGACCGATGCCACCGCGGCTGTCGAGTTAATGGCGGTCGGCCATTAAAGCGTTTCACCGCGGATCAAGTCGTCGTAAGTTTCACGCTCGCGCACCACGCGCCAGCGGTCAGCTTGCACCAGCACTTCGGCCGGCCGGCGGCGCGCGTTATAGGTGGAGGACTGCACGAACCCGTAAGCGCCCGCGGTTGAGATCGCCAGTACATCGCCGGGCATGACTTCCGCCATTTCGCGCCCGCGGGCGAGGAAGTCGCCGGTTTCGCAGACCGGGCCCACGACGTCGGCGAGAATTTTGTGGTTATTGTTTTGGCGCAGCGGCAAAATTTCGTGATGAGCGCTGTAAAGAGCGGGGCGGATCAGATCGTTCATGGCCGCGTCCACAATCACGAACTCTTTTTCACCGGTCTGCTTGCGGTATAACGTCTTCGTGAGCAGAACTCCGGCTGCCGCGACTATCGATCGCCCCGGCTCGAGTACAATGTGCAGATCGCGCCCTACGACGCGCTGCTTCAGGCATTTCACGAACTCTGCGATTGACGGCGTGACTTCTTCGGGCTTGTAGGCGACGCCTAATCCTCCACCCAGGTCCGCGTGACGGATATTAAAGCCCTTCGCGCGGAGCCGGTCGATCAGCGCCAGAACACGGTCGACGGCTTCGATCAACGGCTCCGCGTTTAGCAAGAGCGAGCCGATGTGGCAGCTCACGCCCTCAAGCAACAGGTTCTCGTGTTTGCGGGCGCGCTGGTAGATTCCTTCCGCCTCGGCGATGTCGACGCCGAACTTGTGGGCCAGTTTACCGGTGGAAATGTAGTGGTGGGTATCGGTCTCGACGTCGGGATTTACGCGCAGGGAAATCCGCGCTTTGACGCCGCGGCGGTGGGCCAAGGCGTCGATGAGGGCCAATTCCGGCTCCGACTCGCAGTTGAAATTGAAGATGCCGGCCTGCAAAGCGTCGTCAACTTCGGTCGCGGTTTTGCCCACTCCGGAGAAAACCACGTTTGCGGGATCGCCGCCCGCCTTGAGCACGCGAAACAATTCGCCGCCGGACACAATATCGAACCCTGCACCGGCGCGGGCCAGCAGGCTGAGCACGGCCAGGTTGCTGTTGGCTTTCACTGCGTAGCAGATGGTATGCGGCTGATCGCCGAAGCTTTCATCGTACGCGCGAAAGTTCTCTAAAATAGTTGCCGTGGAATAGACGTAGCAGGGGGTGCCCACACGCGCGGCGATTTCCGCCAAGGCCACGCCTTCGCAGTAGAGGGCGTGCTCACCGTAGGTAAACGCGTTCATCCGATCACTTTCATGGTCACCACAGTCTGGTCGTCGGTCAGCATGACGCTATCACGAAATTCGTCGAGATCGGCAAAAATCTGATCGACGATGGCGCGCGGCGTTTCGGCGTCGTGCTTGATCAGCAGCCGTTGGACGCGCGTGCGCCCAAAGTGCTCTTCACTGGCGTTCAACTGATCTTCGACGCCGTCGGAGAACAAAAGCAGGGTGTCGCCGGACTCCGCCTGATAGCTCACCTCATCGTAGGTTTGATGTTCCAGAAGCCCGATGGGCATGCCTTCCGCCTTGGCGGTGATAATTTGACCGCCGCGCGAGATCAGGAGCGGCTCGGCTCCAGCATTCGAAATCGTCATGCGGTGGGTGCGCGGCTCCCATAGTAAAACCATGAGCGTGGCGTAGACTGCGTCTACTTTGCGTTCTAGCAAGGCTTCATTGAGGGACTGCATCAGCATCGCAGGGCTGCGACGGCGCGGAGTGAGAATGCGCAACAATCCGCTGATCAAGGCGCCATAGAGCGCTGCTGCCGCGCCCTTGCCGCTCACGTCCCCGAAGGCAATGACAGCGTAGTCGTCACCCTGTTCGAAAAATTCATAGACGTCGCCGGAGATTTCACGTGCGGCCCGGGAGCGGATCGCAATGTCCAGCCCGCGGATATCCGCTTCGCGCGGCAACAAGATTTTTTGCAATTTGCGCGCGGCCTTCAGGTCCTGATCCATGCGCTGCTCGCGGCCGGCGAGTTCTTCATAGAGGCGCGCGTTTTCGACGGAACTGGCGATCTGCGGCGCCAGCAGCGAGAGGGTTCGCTGATGTTCCTCCGTGAAGTTGCCGATGCGTTCGCTCTCCAGATTGAGCACGCCTACTACGCGGTCCTGCACGATCAAGGGAACGGCCATCTCGGAATGAATGTCGGGCTGTGACGCGATGTAACGCGGGTCCTGCATGGTGTTTAGCACCCGCACGGTTTGCCGCGACTCGGCGGCGGCGCCAGTGATCCCGGTCCCAAGAGAGATGTTATCGAGGTCCACGCGCTGATCGAAGCGAACGCTGAAGCGGTGGCGCAACAATTTCTTAGCGGGGTCCACCAGCAAAATGCTGAAGGCATCATAGTTGATGAGCGTGCGCACGGACGCCGCGATCTTGCCCAGCAACTCATCCAGATCCAGGATGGAGCTAAACTCCTGCGAAAGCTGCGCCAGAGCACGGAAGGTCCGGTTCTGCTGGTTCACCCGCCGGTAGAGGCTCGCATTCTCAATCGATCCGGCCACGCGAGAGGCGATCAGGCGCATGATGCGGCGGTCCTGATCGTGAAATGCGCGTCGGCGCGTCGACTGTACATCGATCACACCCACCAGCTTGCCGTGCGCCATCATGGGGACGGCGAGTTCGCTCCGCACGGCATCGAGCGCAACCAGATAACGCGGGTCGCTGCGGACGTCCTCAACCAGCACCGGCTCGCGGCTTTGCGCGGCGGCTCCGACGATGCCTTCGCCGAGGCCGATCACCAAGCTGCGCACGATCTCCGCGCGGTGTCCGATCGAGTAGCGAATGCGCAGGCCCTGATTCCTTTCGCTGTAGAGCAGGATGGCAAACAGATCGTAGGGGACGACAACCTTCACGATGTCGGCCACGTTCGCCAATAGCTTGTCCAGGTCCAGCGTTTCAGAGGTGATGCGCGATACTTCGAGCAGGAAATCGAGTAACTCGGCGCGCTCGCGGAACGCTTCAACGGCTTTGCGAGGAGTGGCCATCGGGATCGCGGACTAAGCCGCCGTGGCCTCGACAATCGTTACGCTAGCGCTGGCACCCACACGGCTGGCGCCAGCCGCGACCATTTTCTTCAAATCGTCGAGAGTGCGGACGCCTCCCGACGCCTTCACGCCCATGGCAGGACCAACCGTGCGCCGCATCAGTGCTACGTCTTCGATGGTGGCTCCTCCAGGGCCGAAGCCTGTCGAAGTCTTGACGAAATCGGCGCCGGCGGCCTTCGCCAGCTCACAGGCGGCGACTTTTTGCGAGTCGGTCAAAAGCGCAGTTTCGAGGATCACCTTGACGATAGCCCCGCCGGCGTGAGCGGCTTCAACCACGGCACGAATGTCGGCATGTACGGCCTCGGCGTTCCCACCCCGCAGTTCGCCGAGATTCAGAACCATGTCGATCTCCTGCGCCCCGTCGCGGATGGCGGCAGCGGCTTCAGCGGCTTTGATATGAAGGGTGTTGGCTCCCAAAGGGAAACCCACTACCGCGCATATTTTTGTGGCGGAATCGCGCAATTCCCCCGCCACCAAAGGAACCCAGTAGGGGTTTACGCAGACGCTAAAGAAGCCGTATTGGCGCGCCTCCGCACAGACTTTGCGGATGTCGGATTCGGTGGCTTCCGGTTTCAGCAAAGTGTGATCGATTAAGGCTGCGACGGAGGAATCGAAACGCGCCACAGCACTGATCGTAGCATAGGGGTTTCGCGCGTTCTTTCGCTATAATAAGTGGATGGAAGCCGCTGCTCTATCGCCCACGGTCGTCGATTTAGAAAAGCAATATTTACTGCAAAATTACGCGCGTTATCCGGTAATTTTGCAGCGCGGAAAAGGCTGCTACGTTTACGACACCGCGGGCAAACGCTACCTGGATCTGCTGGCTGGAATCGGCGTCAACGCCCTGGGGCACGCGCACCCTCGCCTGACTAAAGTGATCCGCGAGCAAGCGGGACGGCTGGTGCATTGCTCGAATCTTTACTATCACGAGTACACGGGGCCGCTGGCGGAGCGCCTTTCAAAGGCCAGTGGATTGGCGCGTATTTTCTTTTGCAACTCCGGCACCGAGGCCAATGAAGCGGCGTTGAAGATGGCGAAGGCTCACGGCCATGCCATCTCGCCCGATAAATTCGAGATTGTCGCGCTGGATAATTCGTTTCACGGACGCACGATCGGCGCGCTTTCGGTGACAGGCCAGCAAAGTTACCGCCGGGATTTTGAGCCGCTGATGCCAGGAGTGCACTTTGTGCCGCGCAACGACCTTACGGCGCTGGAGCAGGTAGTGAGCGAACGCACGGCCGGCATCATCATTGAACTGGTGCAGGGCGAGGGCGGCATTTATTCGATGACGGAGGAGTTCATTCGCAAGGCTCGCGAACTGGCGGACCGCTATGACGCGCTGCTGATTTTCGATGAGATTCAGTGTGGGGTGGGGCGTACCGGGGTCTACTTCGCTTATCAATTGCTGGATCCGCCGGTGATGCCCGACATCATGACGGCGGCCAAACCAGTGGCCTGCGGACTGGCGCTGGGGGTGGTGGCAGCCAATGAGCGCGCGGCCGCGGGGCTCGGCGCGGGGAAGCACGGAACTACCTTCGGCGGCGGCCCTTTAGTCTGCCGCGTGGGACTCGAGTTTTTCGATGTGCTGGATGGATTGTTGCCGCACATCTCGGACGTAGGCAGCTATTTCCGGATGCGGCTGACGGAACTTTCACGCCGCTACTCGTTTATTAAAGAAGTGCGCGGAGTGGGGTTGATGATTGGCGTGGAGTTGGATTTCCCTTGTAAGCAGATTGTGCTGGATTGCATCGAGCAAGGGGTGCTGCTGAACTGCACGCATGATTTCACGCTGCGGATGCTGCCGCCGTATATCATTACGGAGCAGGAAGTGGATCGGGCAATCACGGTGTTGAAGCGCGTGTTCAAGAACGCGAAACGGCCGGAGGCGTAGGCGCTTTTACCATTTACTGCGCAATCCTCCACAGCCAAACAATAGAAGAGCTGATTAGCAACAACTGTATCAAGACGATCATTTTGATCTTGCGAGGCCACAACGGCTGAGGCGGTTCTCCAGTAGCCTCGCGTATGGATAGGGGCAACTGTCTACGGTTAGTGGCTAGTAGCTTGTACGCAGTTATTGCAAGAAGCAGAAACGCCGACAAGGCCCACTAGCACAGTAAACATTCCCCAGGCTGGCTTAACTCGCATGAGGGCGATAATGTTGGCAAATTGCACATTAAGGAAAGCCGCCGCAATAAACGGAATAGTCATCCCCAGCATAATTAGAATGAGATTTTTTTGAATGCGAGCTCGCTCTTTCTTTTCTTCGGACCGGTTGAGTATCGAACCCCATCCAAATGCGCCGCCAACCACTATTAGAATTAGGCGACCGAACTCCCACATGTCGGCAAGAATTTGCTGCGCAAGGTTAGTCGCATCCATCGTGAGGACCTAGTACATTGCAGCAAAAGGTATGCGCTACAGCAAGTCTTCGCGGCCAGCCTTTTCCAGACGCTTGACTAGTTCGCCGACTTCCTGAGCGCGGCTACGGTCGGCGATGAGCAGAGCGTCGGGTGTGTCGACTACGATCAGGTCCTTTACACCCAGCAGAGCCACCAGCTTGCCCTCGCCATCGATGTAGTTGCCGGTGCTGGCCTCGACGATGGATGGGGAGCGAAGCGCGTTGCCCTGGGCATCACGTTTGTGGAGCTCATAGACGGCATTCCAACTTCCGACATCATTCCACCCGATGTCGCCGGCAGGGATGCCGGTCACATTGGAAGCACGTTCCAAGACGGCGTAGTCGATCGAAATGTTATCGCACTTCGGGAACACGGCAGCCAGGCTTTCGGAAAACTTGCGGCTGGTGAAGGGCGGCAAGCTGGCAAGAAGCTGCGCGGTCTTGGGCAGGAAACGGCGCAGCGAGTCGAGCAAAACCGAAGTCTTCCAGAAAAACATGCCGGCGTTCCAATAAAAGTTCCCTGCGGCTAGAAACCCTTCGGCGGTGGGCGCGTCGGGTTTTTCGCGAAAACTCACTACTGGCTGCACACCGCGGGCGCCGGACTGGACACCTTCGGGAAATTCAATATAACCATAGCCGGTCTCAGGCCAGCGCGGCTGGATTCCCAAGACAACGATATTTCCCTGGGCGGCGGATTGAAACGCGGGGCGCAGCAGGCGGACGTATTCGCGGGGCTTGGCGATGACGTGGTCGGCGGGGAATACTCCCATTACCGCGTCCGGATCGAGCGATTGCAGGATGTGCGCGGCCAGGCCGATCGCGGGCGCGGTATTGCGCTGCACGGGCTCGGCTAGAATCTGGCGCTTGGGAACTTCAGGAAGCTGTTTGACGATCTCGGCCCGGAGGTGGTGATTGGTAAGAATCCAGATGCGCTCGGGAGGAAGCACCGGGCGCAGCCGGTCGACCGTTTGCTGAATGAGAGTGCGTTCCCCAAAGAATTTCAGAACCTGCTTGGCGCGAGCGCGGCGGCTGCGCGGCCAAAAGCGGGTGCCTCGGCCACCGGCCAGGATCAAGCCGTATTTGTGGGACATACTTACTGGATCGGAATTCCGCGGATCAGCTTGAGAGTACGGTTCCAGCGTGTCTTGCTGAAGAAATTCTTGGCCAGATCCACGTAATGGCTGCCGCTGTCGCCGGCCCATTCTTCGGTGGGTGCGTCATAGGACCAGAAGATTACCAGCGGCTTGCCGATGATGTTTTCGCGCGGCACGAAACCCCAGTAGCGGCTATCGAGCGAGTTCTCGCGATTGTCGCCCATTGCGAAATAGCTTTCCGCGGGCACCACTAGTTCCCCGTTGCTCACATTGGCCGCGAGCATTTGCTGGGCGCGGTCGACCACCGGACCGTAGGGCTGCGAAGGGAAGTTGTCGCGATAGGGCTCGATGTGCGCGTCGATATGCTGGGTATAGGGCTCAGTGAGAGCATGGCCGTTCACATAGACGACCTTGTCGACGATGTGGATATGATCTCCGGGGACTCCGATCACGCGCTTCACGAAGTTCTGTCGGATATCCATGGGATAGCGGAACACAATCACGTCGCCGCGCTTAGGCTCGGTGTACGGCAGCAGGTACTTGCTGATAGAACCGGCGGGAGCATATGACAACTTATCCACCAACAAATGATCGCCAATGAGAACTGTCGACTCCATCGAGCCGGTGGGCACGATGAAGGCTTGCACGAGCGTGGTGGTTCCGAACAGCAGGATCAGGATATTCAGGGACCACTCGTGAATGAAGTCGCGTGTCGAATCGCCAAGCTTTGTCATACGGTCTTAGTTTTTGTAATACCCATGTACTAGCATGAAGGTGCGGCGCCAGCGGGTTTTGCTGAAAAAATTCAAGGCGATGTCCTTGACGTGATCGAAGCCGATAGATGGGTTCTGCAACTGATCGCTGGGCGCATCGTAGGACCAGTAGATGATCAGGGGCTTACCGATAATATTCTCGCGCGGCACAAAACCCCAGTAGCGGCTGTCGAGCGAAGAATCCCGGTTGTCACCCATGGCGAAAACGGTGTCAGGGGGAACCACTACTTCGCCATTCACGACGTGGTTCTGCAGCATGTCCGCGGCGCCCGGATACACCATGGAGTTGGGCTCGCTGGGAAAGTTGTCGCGATAGGGGTCGATTTGATCGGACTTGTGAACTTTATAAGGTTCGTCGAGCTTCACGCCGTTGCGGTAGACCTCTTTGTTGACGATGCGAATGCGGTCGCCGGGAATGCCCATGGCGCGCTTGACGAAGGTCATGCTGATGTCGACGGGATAGCGAAACACAATGATGTCGCCGCGCTTGACGTCACTGTAAGGCAGCAGGTGTTTGCTCACCGGGCCGCTGGGGGCGAAGGCCATTTTGTCCACCAGCAGGTGGTCACCGATGAGCAGCGTGTCTTCCATGGAACCCGTTGGAATCACATACGCCTGCACAATTGTAGTGGTCAGGAACAGCAGCAGGAGGATGGTGATGGCCCACTCGGCGATGGCCCCACGGGGGGGCTCGACGGGAACTCCCGGCTCCGCCGTCTCGACGGCAGGTGCTTCGGCCAGAAGTGCTTGCAGCGGTGCCTGGGGTTCGGGGGTGACGGAATCCGTCGTATTTTCGAGGCTCACTAGCCTTATTCTACTCGCTTCGCGCTTAGGACGGAGCCCGCTCAAAGTTTTCATCCTGCACGCGGAAACGGGCGCGGCGGCTGCCGGGCCATTCGAGGCGCAGGTCACGGGAGATCTCGTCCAGCATTTCCGTGGTGCAGACTTTCTTCTCGTCGGCGAAGGCGCTCAAGAGCAGGTTGTCGCAAACGGCGTTGATCAGGCGGGGCGTGCCTTGGGCGCGCAGGTGAATTTCAGCCAGCAGCTCTTCCGGGAACACGGTCTGGTGGGGCATTCCGGCCTTTTCCAGGCGTGACTGGATATATTCGACGGTATCGCGCAGCGTAAACGGCTGCAGATTGAAACGCAAGACGATCCGCTGCTTCAACTGGCGCAGATTGGGAGCGTCCAGCTTGCGATCAAGCTCCGGTTGCCCGGCCAGGATGATCTGCAGGAGCTTGCCATTGCGGTTCTCCAAATTACCCAGCAGGCGGATTTCCTCGAGGACCTCCCACTCTAGGTTGTGGGCTTCATCGACGATCAGGACCACAGTGCGTCCCAGTTGAGCTTGTTCAACCAAGAGTTGGTTGAGGGCGAACAGAACTTCGGTCTTCGAGGTGCGCTCACAGGGCAGATTCAGATCGTAGGCGATCATTTCGAAAAACTGCTCCGTGTTTACGCGTGAATTGAAGAGGAAGGCGAATTCAATGTACTGCGCTTCGAGGTAATCCCGCAGGCACTCGAGCATTGTGGTCTTGCCGGTGCCGACTTCACCTGCCAGGACGATAAAGCCCTTGCGAGCTTGGACTCCATAAACCAGGTTCGCCAGCGCCTCTTCATGCTGCTCACTGCGGAAGAAAAAAGCGGGATCCGGGCTTAGGTTAAAGGGGCTTTCGGTGAATCCAAAGAACGCATTATACATTTGTCTCTGTTCACTCTCTATATCGATCTTAACACGCAATCCCGGGAGGTTAAACCGTTTATTCAGGCCTGGAATAGTACGTTTCGACGATAAGTACTACGCTCCTCCGCCGAAGAATTTGCGTCATTTCTGCACTCCCTGCTGTGACTAAAGGCGTTTGTGGCTGTGGGCGCCGCCTCAATAGGGGCGCTTGCCGATCCAGTTGCCGGGCGGGTCGTAGTTACAGACCCACACTTCCGCCCCATCGTTGCGGGCGATGGCGCAACCGACTCGCTTGGTGTCCCTCCAGACGATTTGGGTGTAGTGTCCACAGACTTTGCGGCAGGTGTTGGTTGAATATTGGTAGTCTCGCGCTTCTGACGCCCAATCGTTCACCACTTGCGCCGGAGAAGCGCCGCCGCCGGTAATTTTATACAGGTTCTCGCCATAGGGCGGTTTCCTGCGGTGGAAGAACTTGCCGTTGGCAGCCAGGTAGTCGGCCCATTGCTGGGCGAAGACGGCCAAGTCGCCGGACCATGCGAGGGGCTCTAATCCTACACGGCCGCGAGCGGCGTTGTGGGCGGCCAGCAGGTTGTCAGCTAAGGACAACCCGGGAGGCTGCCTTTGGGCGAGCAGGGTGGCGAGCATTAGAATCGCGAGATTCAAGCCAACGCCTCCACTACGGCTTTGCCGACCTCCGCGCATGTGGCCATCCCGCCATATCTGGGGTGCGCGGGCCAGCGGCTGTCACTTGTTCGATGGCACGGACAATCGCGTCGTGGGCGGAGGGATACCCGAGGTGGTCAAGCATCATGGCGCCGGACCAGATCTGGCCGATCGGATTCGCGATTCCCTTCCCGACAATGTCCGGCGCTGAGCCGTGGACGGGCTCGAACAGGGAGGGGAATTTGCGCTCAGGATTGATGTTGGCGGAAGGAGCGATGGCGATGGTGCCGGCACAGGCCGGCCCGAGATCGCTCAGGATGTCGCCGAAAAGATTCGAGGCCACCACGACATCGAACCAATGCGGGTTGCGCACGAAATGGGCGGTCAGGATATCGATGTGGAATTTGTCGACTTTCACGCTTGGATACTCTAAGACCATTTCGGCCACGCGTTCGTCCCGATAGGGCATTGAAATGAAGATGCCGTTCGATTTGGTGGCGGCGGTCAGGTGTTTCTTGGGGCGGCGGCTCGCCAGCTCAAAGGCGTAGCGGAGGATGCGATCGACACCGACGCGGCTGAAGACAGATTCTTGCAGGACAATTTCGCGGTCGGTTCCAGCGAACATCTTCCCGCCAACGGCGGAGTACTCGCCTTCCGTATTCTCGCGCACCACGTAGAAATCAATGTCGCCAGGTTTCCGATTCGCTAGCGGGCTGGGGATTCCAGGCATCAGGCGCACCGGACGGAGATTGACGTACTGATCGAACTCGGGCGGAAGACCAGCAAGGAGCCCCACAGCGAAATGTGATCAGGCACCTTGCCGGGCCAACCGACGGCGCCGAAGAAGATGGCGTCGTGCGCACCGATTTGCGTTTTCCAATCGTCGGGCATCATGTGGCCATGTTGCGCGTAATAGTCACAGCTCGCGAAGTCGAATTCGTCAAAATGCAAGTCAATGCCAAACTTGCGCGCGGCGGCCTCAAGGACATGGATGCCTTCGGGAATGACTTCGCTGCCGATTCCGTCGCCGGGGATGACGGCAATTCTATGTTTTTCCATGATTGGTAAAAACCGTGGAATGGCCGCTCACTTGATTTCGACTTGAATCTCTGTCGCTGTTTTGTCGCCCATTTGTTCCGTCTGATGCCGCAGGGCGTCGCGCCAGGCGATGTCACCGCGATGGCGAGGGTTGTCGACGACGCGCCCATCACCCAATTTCATAGTGGTATGGAGGTCCGTCAGGTACACCACTACATAATGAGGATGCTCATGCATCGGGGACTTCACATGCGGCGGCAGGAGGGTGCGTATCACGCGGACACGGTCGTTCTCGAAGGCCACGATGTGATGCTCGGCGTCGAGCTTCACGGGATCAAGTGTGATGGGGGGCGATTTGGGAGCGCCAGGTTTCAGTTCGATGATGACGGCTTCGAGCGGCTGGCCGGACAAATTCTCTTCGGCGTGTTTAGTGGCCTCGTTAAAGCGTACTTCACCTGCTTTGCCGTCGAGATTGCGTGTTGTGCCGTCGGGGGCGGTGATTTTTTCATGGATATCGGAAAGGAACACGGCCAACATCGCGGGATGTTGGTGCAGGGCAATCTTCGCGTGCGGTGGATGGTTCACGCGCAGCACGCGCACCCAGGCGTTATCGATTTCGACTTTGTAATCCGGACTGAGCTTCACCGGGTCCTGCGCCGCGGCTGTCATCGCCAGCGAAAGGAGCAGCAAGGCGCGAATCATTTTCCACCGCCATTCGAGTGAAAGGGATCGCCGCCGGCGGGGGGCGCCGGCTCGGCACTGGGGATGTCGAGGTTGACGACGATGGGCTCTTGTCCGCTGCGAACGACCACTGCCTCGACGGGTTCGTCGGCGCGGGCGTTCATTTCCTGATGCGGGACGTACGGAGGGACGTAGATGAAATCGCCGGGCCCAGCTTCTTCCACGTATTCGAGGCGTTCGCCCCAACGGAAGCGGGCGCGGCCGCGAACGATATAAAGGACCGTTTCGAGCTCGCCGTGATGATGCGCGCCGGTGCGCGCGGCGGGGGCTACGACTACTGTGCCGGCCCACAATTTGCTGGCTCCGGTGCGCGCGTGCGTAATGGCAGCAGCGCGCGACATGCCAGGCGTCTGCGGCGTGTTGCTATCGAGTTCGCCCGTCCGTACGATGCGGATTCCGTGCTCTTTCCAGTCAGACATCAGGTTGGCTCAGCGGATGAAGTACCCAGCCACGCGCCATTGATCGCCCTCAGCCATCAGGGTGAGCGTTTCCACGGCACTGCTCTTCTTGTGGAAGGAAGTCTGAAACTGCAGGAGCGCGTAATTCCCGTCCGGCGCGCCGGGTAGCGTCTTAGCGAAGGTGACGCTCGGCTGGCTGCGCGACAGCAGCGAACCGAGGGGCGCACGCACGCCCTGCACCATGCTCACCCAGGTCTTTTCAGGGACCCGAGATCGGAAATATGAACTCGCCCCTTTCCAGCTTTCAGTGTATTTGGCATTGTCGATCAGCTTCAGCCACGCCTCGCCGTTGGGCGCCGCCTGGTCGTTCACCGGCGCCGCGAACAGCAACGCGGCGAACATCAATAAGAAAACAGCCTTCACACTTTCCTCCCCATGGCATTGCGCAGTGGCTTGCCGAGCGCGAAAATCGCCAGGCCCGCCGCCAGGCCGAGGCCACCCAGCAGCACAAAGAACGATTCTCTCGGCATCTTTTCATAAAACGTGCCTAGGTAACCAGTGAAATAGTTGCCAATGAAGTTTGACAGGAACCACATGCCCATCAGCATGCTCACCAGGCTCGGCGGCGCTACCTGCGCTACCAGCGATTGGCCGATGGGTGACAGATATAATTCGCCGACTGTGAGCACCAAAGTGCTGCCCACCAGCCACAGGAAACTGATTTTCTGCGTCTCGCCCAACCCATGCGCGATGTAGATGAGCGGCAGGAACGAGATTCCCAGCAGCACGCACCCCATGGCCATCTTCGTAATGCTGCCGGGTTCTTTCCCGGCGCGCGACTGCCAACCCCAGAAGGAGATCAGCAGCGGCGTCAGCGCGAAAATGAACAGCGGGTTGACGGCTTGAAACCAGGTCGAAGGCATTTCAAATCCGAATGCGTGCCAGTCGGCGTTGCGGTCCGCGAAAATTTGCAGCGTGTTGCCTTGCTGCTCGTAAACCGCCCAGAACAGGGCGTTGAGGATCACCAGCACCATCAGGGCAAAGATCACTTTCCATTCGCGCGAGGTCAGCGGAACTTTTTCCGCATGCGATTTTTTGCCGAGCGTCAGGTGGTCTTCAGCCAGGAATTTTTGGCCCCACAGATAGAAGAAGAGTCCGCAGATCATGCCCACTCCGGCGGCAGCGAAGCCATAGGACCAGCCGAATTTTTGTCCTAGCGTTCCGCATACCAGCGGCGCGAAGAAGGCGCCCAGGTTCACACCCATGTAATAGATGCTGTAGGCACGGTCGAGGCGCGGGTCGCCTTTAGGATAGAGGCCTCCCACTTGAGTCGCCAGGTTAGGCTTGAAACAGCCGTTGCCAAGGATCAGAAAGAACAGGCCGACCAGGAACATCGACTCAGCGGCCAGGAAAAACTGGCCAATAGCCATGAGCACGGCGCCGATCACGACTGTCTTACGCTGTCCCAGCAAACGATCCGCGATCATGCCGCCGAAAAGAGGCGTCAAATACACCAAAGCCGTGTACATGCCATAGATTTGAGAGGCCAGGGGCTGTATGTTCTGCGGCCCGAAGATGGCTTCAATACCGCGCTGCAAGGGGAGGAAACCGAGCACATGGATGCTGCCGGCGCGCACGTTCTTAATCAGGTAATCCACCATGTAGAGCACCAGCAGCGCGCGCATGCCGTAGTAGGAGAAGCGCTCCCACATTTCGGTGAAGAACAGAACGAACAGCCCCGCCGGATGACCCAGGATGGTACGTTGCGTCCGGATCGTATCGTAGGCCGAAGGCGGCGTCGCTGAGACGTTGGTGCTCACAAGATCTCCCTAGTTCGGCTTCTTTTTCTTAAACAGATCGATGATGCCGGTGGCCTGTTTGCCGATGTCGCTGCCGGTGAGCGGCTTCAATTTTTGCTCCGCGATTCCGCCGATGAGCCCTTTGACGTCAGGCACGAATTTGGGTTCCGCGGACGTTCCTTGAATAGAGAAAGGAACCGAGGTCTTGCCCGAAGGATTCACGATATCGAGCATCGCTCCGGTGTGGAGATTCGCGCGCATCTTGAAATTCAAAGCGTTCGAGGGGCTGACGGTTCCGTCTCCCAGCAATTCACCGATGGCCGGGGCAACGACAGAAATCTTCTCGACCTTGAGGCCACCGGGATCAGAGTGCACGCTGACGCTGATGTTGTCGAACTCGGTATCGGGGCTGATTTTGATGCCCGTGAGCTTCGCTACCGTATTCATTTTGCTGCCCAGGTCGAAGTGCGTGAGACGGGTTTTCTGGATCTCCACCGAACCGTCAGAGACTAACTTGTCGGTCTCGCCATCGACGGTGACGTTGGCGGCGGCCGTGCCGCCTTGAAGCGACGAACCCTGCGGCAAAACAATGTCGAGCGCAGGCAGCATGGCTGCCAGTTCGTCCACCTGCATAGCCGGGGCGGACAGCTTTACATGGAGCACGGTGTTGTTGTTCCTAATGATGTAGGTGCCGGTTAGTTCGGCTTTCGCTTTGCCAATGTTAACCTGGCCGCGGGTGAGAGCCCCGGAGCGCTGGCGCAGGTCGTTGTCCAAGACGAAGTCAAAACCCACGCTCTTCATTGCCGGCTTGCCGGCTTTAGCCAGTTTCAAATGCTCGGCTTGGATCGAGCCCTTCATCTGCAAAATGTGAGCACTAGAAGAAACCGTGCCATCGATCGAAATCAGCCCTTCAAAGCCGGTGGCAGGCCGCACGAAGCCAGTTTTGGCGATGTCGAGTTTATTGAGCTTGATGGTCACGTCAAAGGGCGTTTCGGAAGCGTCATTGGTATCGACCGGGCCCGCCTTGCCATCCATCTTGACGCCGCCGCCTCCCTGAATATCCGCGGAGACAGCGACCGGGAAAGACGTGTGGGCGGCGAAGTCTTTTATCTCGATCGCAACCTTATTGAGGACCTTGAGTTGGGATTCACCCGCGGTCTTCAACGACAGCCGTCCGTTGGTAATCTTTACTAGCTTGACGGTTAAATCTT
>JALYJH010000021.1:0-8852 GCA_030775415.1 Acidobacteriota bacterium
TAGCCATTACGCCGCCACCTCTTGCCCGTCCACCACTTCGCCACTCCGCCTAACGTAATCCAATAAAAGTGCCGCCCAGTGAGTCGCGCGCGGCTTTCGTTTGCGCAATTCCGTACGGCGCAGCTTGCGTGGCTTGGCGTAGCGCGCACGGTAGCGATTTCGCTCTCTGGCGTTGGCTAGCAGCCGATCCACTAGCTCGCGGCTGGTCAAGCGCCGGTTCTCATCTTCGACGCGCCGGACCAGATCCTCGGGGTCGCCCAGTTCTTCGTCGCGAATGCGCTCCAGATCCTGCTCGCGGACTTCGTTGGGGATGTCGCGCCAGCGTTCGGGCTTGGGGATATTACCCACGCGCATTCCTCCGTACCCGCCGAACCTGCAACCCATTGGCCCTAATCTCACCAGCGCGTATCCGCCGCGCCCATTCCGCCTGACAGCCGCCTAGGTGCCGTTTCTGTCGTGGCGTTCCTTCGCCGGCGAGTTTGCACATATCGCAGGTGAACGCAACCTTTGGCACTGGTTCGCAGTAGCTGTGTGCGGGGCGCGCGGTGGGGGTTCGGACTACGTTGATGTTGTCTCTCATGCCTCCGTCGCCTCCAGGGTCACGATCACCCGCGGGTTCACCGGGTCCTTCAATAAGCGGCTACCATCCCACGTCCTTATTTGGGAATCGTTCTTGACGATTCCGTGATGCTGTAACAGGTCCGCCAACCCTTGGTAGAAGCCGCACGCATCACCCACTAGTCGTTCGCGGAAGAATAGCGCCCGGCAGTTTACGGCGTGCGTGATAGGGAAGCCGCCATACTTCTTGACTCCTTGGAGTGCGGCGGCCGCCGCGTTCTGCCATTCGAGAAACGCTAGACTCGGCAGGATCTTGGAGAACCGCCCGCACCGGACGATTCGATTGCTCGTCTTTTTGGTTCGTGGCGGCCCAGCGATGACGAATGTGATAGCGGATGATAGATCCGTCAACTGATTCTCCTTTTCATGCTGCCTTCCGTTCCGCCTTCCGCGCCCGATAGTTGGATGTGTTGATCCGAACGCGACACGCTCGGCACTTGTCGCACCAGCCGCCGCGCAAGCACTTGACTGGTTTCTTCCAAGGGCCGCGACTCACCGCGAAAACTCCTCCATGATCATTGCCGCCACCCGATCAATCCGGCGACTGCGTATTCCGCCCGGGCAGCACAATTCCCATTCGCCCGAATCGGTCATTGCTACGATCCGATGCGCGGCGGCATAGGCGCGGCGTTCTTCGGGTGAAAGTACGGGTATGTAGGGCTCGCGCTCTTGTGCTATTTCGTTCTCTGTGAATTCGGCTATCATTTCGTTTTCGCTCCGATATTGTCCTGATCCACTAGAATGTGAAGTGCCTTGTAAATCATTCCATCCATGAGGCGCAGCCTTTCGTTGAGCATCTGCCGTGCATATGGCCGTTCACCGACGCGACTGAATATCGCAGCGTTCCGCCGCATCCAGAAGGGCAAGGAAATTCTCCAGTGCCGCCATTGCCACGCCCTAAGCCTTTCGCCTTCGCGTGATCTTTAGCTCCGCGATGAACCTTCAAGAAGTGGTCCATTTCTTGTTCTTGCTTGACTACTTCTAGTTCCGCTTCCTCGCGAGTGGCGAGCTTGCGCGATTCGCACGTTACTTCACATTTCGGTGCATCACTGAGGAAACATGGAAGCCGAGCAGCCCATCCTGCGTCGGGACCGCCGACGAGTAGCCGGATGTTTATGCCAGCGCCGCAAAGGGGGCGCTGAATGCCGTGGAAGTGTTGGCATGCGTCCATTCCGAAAGCGATCTTCTGTTCGTGGGTCGTCATCGAAACAATTCCCTCTGTCAAAACTCAAACATCCAGCATTCCCTCATTTGGCCGCCGACTCATACCCGGTACCCGGAGGAGATATGCAGCGCCCGCCCGAGACAACGCTCAGGCCGTCGGCGGCCAAATCAGGGAGCGGCAGGTGCAACGCCACCGCTCACTGATTAGCCCTTAGGCCGCTGGAACTGCTGCCGGTGCCGGTGCCGCGGGCGGATTGATCGTGGCGTCCAGTTGCTTCACTGTTGAATCAAGCGCCCCGAGGCCGGTTGTGATGTTCTGAAGATCGGCGACCTGCTCCGGCGTATCCTGCGGAACGTTCTTTACCAGGTACGCTTGAAGGTCGGTTGAGAAGGTCCCGAAGTCAGTCGAAAACTGGCTGAATGCGGCCTTGATTGCGGTAGTGTCCATTAGAATTCTCTCCTGTAGTTGAATGATGCGGTCCAGCTTTTCGGCTGTGCCGTTATCGTAGTGCGTGATGTGGTGCTCTATGCGAAACGTCATTACCTAGTTATTTACGGGGAGGCTCTCCCCAGGATTAAATCCTCCTTGCGAAGAATCGCCTGGACCTCCCCGTCCTGCGACTAACAACCAGCCGCAAACTTAAAAAGAGGGACGCCACAAAGCGGGAGAAGTCGGTTAGAGAATCCGCTTTGCACTGTAGTGCGCGTCCCTTGAAAACCTAGGCCGCCTTATCGGTAGCCTGGGCAGCATCGACTTTTCGGTACCCGCTTGACTCCTCGCAATATTCATAGCGGTCACCATTAAAAATGCATACCGGGCCTTCGAATGATTCTGGCCACTCGACCGGGTTATCGGCGCTCCCAAAGGCTGGAACAGCCTTGTCCGCTGCCTCTGCGATCTTCTTATTGGCGTCATGCGTGTCCCCGGCTAACAACTTCCGTTGCTGTGGAGTGATGGACTGAAAGAATCTCGCATAGGACGCCACGCCATCATTGGCCGCTTCCAGCGCGCGCTTCTTCAGGTTCTCAACGGGATCGCCAGCCGCGCCGGTCTGGTTCCATTCGCGGATGCGTTCTCCGTCATTTTTGGTAATCATGCGGTCGCCCTTGAATAGTCCCGACAGCGGCTCTGGCACTTTCAGTGGCACCGCGAAGTGCGTCTGCTCGTCAAGCTGCAACGAAAGCAGCATTTCGAAAATGAAATTCTTTTCGGCTATTGGCTGAATGCCTAGACTCAGCACTTCCTCTTTGCCGGTTTTCGATTCCGACTTAGGGATGATCTTGCTCTTTTCGCGCGCACGAAGGCACACAATGATGTGCATCGTGGAATACAGCAGCCGATAGACGTAGCGACGATTAGCGAGCTTCGCGTTGTTCCAGCGACCCTTATCGTTAGCGGCGATTTCAGAGCACCCGCCTGTGCCTTCCCATTCATGGGAGCCGCTATCGATCACCAGCACGTTGATGCCGGCGCGCTCTGCAGCGTCAATGGCCTCTATGTAACGCGCTGGACTGAATGGCGCGACAAGATCCATGATTTCGAATCCGTTAGGGAGTGCCGCTATGATTCCTGGCGAGTCAGCGTAAAAACACCCGCGCCCATTTTCCGTGTCCAGTAGGCCTACTTTCCCATTTGGCCCAGCTAGCCCAGCGGCCAGCAAAAGCGCGGAGTAGGTCTTCCCGCTTCCCGACGTTCCCGCGATGGACATAATCAGCGGGACAGTTTTTCGAACAGCTTTGTGAAATTTGAGTTCCATAATTTACCAAGCCACCTGTGGCACTTCCTCATCAATCAGAGGATTTATTTCCTGCGCGTCGATCCACGGCTTGTCGCAGAACCGCTTCACGCAGTCGGCATAGCGCCACACCAGAGCGTCAATCTCGGACTGCGCCCGCATCCAGTACATATTCGGTTGGCCGCCAGTCGTGGGACGAAGAGCGCGCAGCCGAACCTCGTGAGGGGGTTCTGATTCGACAAAGACATTCACGTAATCCGTGCGCGATTCACCTAACAGCGCCCTGATATTCGTGTAGTGAACTGCTTGGCGGTGATAACCCTCGTACCAGATCGCATCGGTAACGCTCTTGTCGATGGACTTGCCGCGCATCTGCGCGAACGTCTTCAGGTCCAGCGTCACCTTCGGAGCCTTCCAGTCCAGTTTTGCTTTCAGGAGAACGCCGGCCTCTTTGTCCTTTACGAATAGCGGGACCTCAGCCTGACCTTCGCTCATCAGGCCGCAAACCGTGGGCTCTTGGCGTAATGCTCGGAGGCACCCAGTCAGGCGGTCCCACATTTCAGCAGTCAAGACAGTCTTGCCAGCGTTCTCTTCGGTGATGCGCTTATCGATCAGATCGAATATCAGCACCGGCTCTTTCGTCGCGAGCACCTGGGCGATAACATCTTCCTTCTTTGTGCCCTTAGGCGTGATTCCCTTGTCGCGAAGCCAGCGCTGCAAATCCTCCATGGTCACCAGGCAGCCAGGATAGTCGGACTTTAGCGGCCGGCGAGCGTATCGCGATTCCAGCGCCTCATTCCCCTCGAAGAACGCGCAGTGGAGCGCCGATCCGAATACCATTTGCGGAGTTGGTTCATCTTTCGGGCGAGCCGGGTTGATATTCCGAAACCAAAAACGCAGCGGGCTTACCGCCAAATCCTTCATACCGCTATTGCTCAGACCGGGCGTTGCGAAGTATTCTTCAGCACTCACACGCGCTGCTATTGGAGAGGTCATGCGGCCCTCCCGCACCGCTTCTCGTATGCGGCGTGACATTTGATTTTGGAGCAATCGGAACAGAACGGAGATAGGCCATCCGTCGCACGTCGGAGCTTAGTAAACTCCGTTTTTGACTTCGCAGTCGAGCATCCTCCGCAAACCTTGTCGGTATTCGGATTTCCGCCGTGCCGCACTACGCGCATCCGAACATGGATCAGGCGGTGATATGCATTGTCCTGGCAAATGACGAGATTATTTGGCTTATTATTCTGCACGTCCTCATCGACGTGGTGAACTATCGCCCCTTCTGGCAGATAGTGACCTAGCGCCTTCTCTGCCACTAAAACATGCTCTCGCACGTAGCCCGCTTCTTTCGCCCTCGGATGATCTGGGCACATCAAGCCTATGTAACGAGCCGTTCTGTCTCGCGAAGCATAATCAAGAAGCACCCTTCCGCCTCTCCATAAATGAGACTTCTCGCCGCGCGGCTTGGAATAGTTCCGCTGAGTGCTCAAATTTCCAGCCCTGCCTTCCGTAAGCGCGTCCCGAGATCCCCGTAGCACCACAAGCGAAAGCCGTCTACCTCGACAGGGAATCCCTTCCACAGCCGAAGTTGGTTATGTTCGTCCGCCTGCTTTATGGCGTTCGCCAAGGCGGTCCCGAAGTCGCCAAGCAAGCGATACTGCCACTTGATGACCCACTTCTCGGAAGCCGTCCAGTCAGGCGAGTCGAGGAACACGCCGATGGTTTGCGTATCCGTCACTTGCCAGCCACCTCCGCCTTGCTCTTGCGGGTGCGCTTGGGCTTTTCAGCGTAATTCGGGCTATCCGCCAGCAGGTCGAACACGCTGCCCGCTATCGCTTCGTCAATCTGCGCGCCAGGTGCAGCGAGCTTCAGGATCGTGACCAAAGCTGCTTTTGAAACCAGAATCTTCTTTTCGTTATCCGCCATTACGCCGCCTTTCCATAAAGTTGAATATGAGTCTGGAGATTCTCGATATCTTTCAGCATCTTTTCGTCCGCGCAGAAATGCCTTGCGATGATGAAGAGAAGTTTGATCACTACTTGCTCTTTGAATGTCACGCTACCGTCTCCTGTTGCGTTTCGTGGATCCCGACTTGCGGCGGCATAAGTTCCGCCACATCCAGCGGCCCCAAATGCAGTTCCGCCACTTCCCGCGCCGGCGCACCGAGAGCGATCAGGTACTCTGGCAGTTGCGTAAGCGGCGACCACGCCAGCTCGACGCGTAGGACCGGCTCGCGCGCGATACAGGCGGCGCATAAAAACGCTCTATCATCACCATCCAGTCCGTCGCTTGCGGGCTTGACCGCTTCACACTGGACACATTGGCGCATGCAATTAGCGCACGCGCTCAGTTCGCGTTCATCGTCGCCAGAGTGCTGGTTGCAAGCGGATATTCCGCAAACGACGCACGTAAACCCGAGCTTGCCGATTTCGTCGCCGCAGGGTAGGTCGCGAATTATTTCAACTTGGCAGCGTGGCATTTAGGCAGCCTCCACGTGAATGAAATTCGCTTCGTCTAGCGAATCAGCTTCGCCGTAGATACATGGCGCACATCCCGCCCATCCGCAGGCCATGGACGCCTCCAGATCGGCCGGCGTGTCGCAGTTATCGCAGAGCACCAAGCCTTCCTTGTTGATGCGACCCATGCGCTTGGCGCGGGCGATTATTTGGTCTGCGTTCACGGCTTGCACCTCCAGGCGGTTATGGTGAAGCATCCGACGATCACGAACATGATGGTGGCGACGGCCATCATTTCGACCTCCGCTCGCGCTGAAGTTTCAATTCACCGTCTTCGGGTTTCCATATGCGGATAGTGGTCAGGCGATCTTTGCGGCGATTAGGTCGAAGCATGCTCATAAAACCTCCGGCCCATCAATCACGCTCGCCCGCCCCATGATTTCCTTGCGCTTGCGCCGGAGGTCCGCTTCTATCTCCATCCATTTGCGAGCCACGGTGATCAGCGCCAGCACCGGGGCGCCGAGGACGACCAGGATGGCGGCGGCTAGTACAACGTCGTCAAGCCTCATGCGGCCCTCCGCATTGCTTTCAATTGCCGCATGGCCACGCGCACTACGTCCGCAGCCTTCACGCCGTGTCGCCGCGCTACCACCCGCGCATCTTCGGTTTCTTCCAGTTGCCGCATAACTAGAGGCGCTTTCATTTCCAAAAGCCGGACAGCGGGGCGAACGCCAGCGGTAATCGGCGTAGGGTCAGGCGGTTGCGGATCAAGCCCGTTTACAGATTTCGGCATCCGTAGCAAATTGGTGCTGCGAACCATGGAAACCACCGGCTTACGGGACACGCTAACTACCTCTTTCCTTGAATTTTTACTTCGACTCGCGCTGCGCTTCGCTGGCGACCGGCCGCTGTTTCGGTACCACTGCCTTCGGGGGCTGCAGGTGCTGTATACGCATCCAGAGAGAAAGAAGCGAACCGCATGACCCTACCTTTACGAGATTGCATTTATCCCCTTCTGTCGGCGGCGAGGACCCTTGGTGGTGGGCGCGAAAAGAGCAACGCCGCGGATTCCCTTTATGTAGCGCCTGCGAAGGGAACTGTAATCGATGGGTGCATACTTGGCCGCCTCCGCAAGAGATATCTGTTTGCCTTCAAAATCAACGAGCATCGTCGCATTATTCTTCAGGGCTGGAGCCAAAAGCTGCTCTCCCGTAACGCCCTTGTGGCGACGCTTATAGACTGTGGAACACGAAATCCCAGAGGCTTTGGCGGCATCAACGAGGGGCATTTTCTCGCCGTTGACATCCACGAGAACAGGGGTAGAGCAATTCAAGACCTGCTCCCTCTTGGTAGCCCACCTTACGTTCCCCGGGGCATAGTCGCCGTCATTGTTAATCCTGTCGAGCGAATGCGTCTGCGTCGGACGCGGCCCTACTGTTGCGAAAAAATTAGCGAAGGAATTGAAAAACGGGTGAACAGATATGCCGCGCCCACCGTAGCGGTTCCAGTTTTTACAAGAGTTAGGATTGCTGCATCTAACTCTCATTCCAATCCAGGCGTGATACTCGGGTCTGATCTTCCCAGAAGCGTCAAGCCACAGGCCTTTGCCACGGCGTGGCCGTTCGGCCCGCATCAGGCTTCCGAGCGGCATTCCAGTCAAGGCGCGCATGTTAGGCGGCCTCCCGCTTCAGGAGTTCCTGTGCCCGTTTTTGCGCGGCCGCTCCGACCCGCTTGGAATCAGATTGTCCGCGCAGCCACCGAGAAACCATCGTGATTGTCACTCCCAATTCGTCAGCCAAAGTGCTAATCGAGCCGGGGTGTCGCTTGAAGATTTCGTAGACCCGAGCTTGACTGAGTTGCGCTCGATTTCCGCATGCGGTAGGTTCAGTTAAGTTCATGTAAACAGAGAATACGCTAAACAGCTAAATAGTGCAATAGCTATAGCGCTAAATAGCTAGTATTTCATTGAAACGAAAAGAGAAATAATTTGTCATCCACAAGTTTTGTAATAGACCAAAAGCTCAAAAAACAAATGGAGCAAGCCCGTGTAGATTACGGCGCTACGCAGACACTAATCGTCAATGAGGGGATTAGGTTGTGGCTGGACAAGCAGAAGGGGTCTTCCGGCAAACAAGTCAAGACCGAACCACTTGGGATCATCAGCGCGGATCTCCCGGAGAACGAACGCCCCCATGCGCAACTGGCGGAACTCTTGAATTCCCCGAAGGAGCGATTGGGGGCGATGAACGTAATGGATGCTCTCTATGATGCGGCCGTGAATCGCGGGAACATCAAGGGGCGGTTAAGGAAACATGCCTAATACTCCTGAAGCCTGTCCGGCGAGAAGTGTATCAGGAAAGCGACGCGGATACAGTACCGGAACCGTGATATTTTCCGTTGGCGGAACAAAAGCCTGTACTAGGACTTACAAAAAGAAACGACCGGTAACCTTTTACGAAGGATCGAAATGAAAAAACAAGCAGAAAGCAAGTGGGGAATCAAAATTGGACTGTTTTTGGCCCTGGTACTTTCGGCGGGTTGCGCCAAATCACAGACCGCCCAGCAGACTCAATCGACGGCTGCGCAGGTGCCAGCGACCAAGATGGAGGCGTTCAAGCCAACGGCGGGCTCCGTACTTACCCTTGGCTATGATGAGCTCGGCCGCGTCAGCGGAATTTCTGTTGATGTAAGAGAGATGCGCGATTCCAAGGGCGCGAATGCTCGGGGCTTGCTGGTGGAAATAACCGAATCCCAGTTCCGCAAAGAACGATCGTTTGTCGATGCCGACGAAATTCCCGAACTCATTAAAGGCTTCGACGCGCTTTTGGACGTTAAGGATAACCCGACGCAGTTCAAGCAATTCGAAGTCCGCTAT
>JALYJH010000021.1:8862-10271 GCA_030775415.1 Acidobacteriota bacterium
CAACACCGGCAAGGGCGCGTTGGGATACTCCGTTAGCGCTGGGCGTGTGATCCCGGCTAATTCTTTTCTCAGCGCGGGTGAGATGCAAACCCTTCGCGGTATTTTTGATTCGGCGCTCCAGAAGCTTACCGGCCTAAAATGATTTGTAGCAACTGCGGAACGCCACTCGCCCTAGACGCGCGGTTCTGCGCAACGTGCGGACGGCAACAGGCGCCGAATGAGTCCGCCCCCGCCGCAGGCATTTCCCGCAGCCCTATCATGTGGATCTGCATTATGGGAGCGACAGTTCTAGCACTCTTCGGTGCAGCTATGACCACATCCAAAAACAGCATGAAACTCTACCTACTAACGTTGCTGCTAACGTTCGCTAGTCTCCCCGCGCTCGCCAAAGGCTCCGGCTCGCACGGGTCGGCCTCGCATGTCTCCAGATCCACAACGAGCTCTAACCGTTGCGCCAGTTGTGTGCGCGATACACATGGCAGAATCGTGCGCAGCAAAGAGGCCAAGTCGCAATTCGAACACGAGCACCACTGCCCATCGACCGGGAAAGCGTCGGGTGCCTGCCCTGGCTATGTTGTGGATCACGTTCAGCCGCTAAAACGCGGCGGTGCCGACGCCCCAAGCAATATGCAGTGGCAGACGAAGGAAGAGGCGAAGGAAAAAGACAAAACGGAGTAGGGCTGAATGTGGTTCGATTCCGAGGCACCTATTACAGTGAGGCTGGGGGAGCGAACATGGGCTGTAGCCCAGAAGCGGGTCCGAGAATGGCGAGAATTAAGCCGCAAGATAAAGCACCAGGGATGATATGACTGATATAACCAGTTGCCCAAGCTGCAAAAAACAAATATCAGGAAATTTTTGCGCGGAATGTGGCTATTCAGTGAAATCTGATTCGCCGCCTGGGGCCTATCTGAAATCCATTGATTCATCAGCCAGGGCCATCAAAGACATCATGGGATGGTGTATCTTAGCGATTCTGGCCGCGCTGGTTTTTTGGGCAGCGGTGCATTATGGTTTTTTAAATGGCTGATAGACGCCCGAACAACGCGCAGCGGCTCCGTTTTTGCAATTATCCCCTTGACGGAATATTCCTTTAGTGGCATAATAGGTCATGGGATGGGATATCGAATTCACCGACGAGTTTGAGGGTTGGTGGAGCGGTCTCACGGAATCCGAGCAAGGGAAAGTCGATGCCGCTGTTCGTGCACTGGAGGCCTCCGGCCCGAATCTTCCCTATCCATTGAGTTCCGATGTGAAGGGCTCGCGTCATGGACAAATGCGCGAACTCCGCATTCAGGCGCATGGACGGCCCTTCAGGGTGCTGTATGCGTTCAATCCTAAGCGCAATGCGATTTTACTGGTGGGCGGAGATAAGACCGGAAACGATCGCTGGTACGAAGTAAATGTGC
>JALYJH010000021.1:10281-14624 GCA_030775415.1 Acidobacteriota bacterium
TCTCTACGATGAACATCTGGAAGAACTGAAAAGGGAGGCGTCCGGAAATGGCTAGAAAATTTAGCGAACTACGCGACAAGATGTCGCCTGCGGCACGCGCCGAAAGCGAACGCGAGTTCCAGCGCATCATGAAAGAGATGCCCCTCGAAGAACTGCGCGCTGCCCGCGAGTTGACCCAAACCGCGCTAGCGAATATTCTCGAAGTCGGCCAGCCAGAGATTTCAAAGATCGAGAATCGCACCGACATGTATGTGAGCACTCTAGCAAGTTACATTAAGGCAATGGGCGGCTATTTGGAAATCTACGCTGTCTTCCCGGATGGAAAAGTTAAGATCAGCCAGTTTCAGGACTTGGCAAAAACTAGTCCCTAGGCGTGCTGGCGCAATCGGGGAGCGCCTGAAATCCGCGTTGATGGGGCTACGGTTTGAAACACTGCCGTCAGCTTTCCGTCAGTCTCGTGTATCTCGAAAGCGTGACTGCAAGGCGATTCGACCTCCATTGCGTATTGCGTACGTTGGCAATAGATTCTTTGCTGGCACTGCGGGCATTTGAAGCTGGGCGGGTTGCCGGTCAGTTCGATCAATGGTCACCATCCGGCGAAGTCTCGCCACTTCTGTTTTCAGGGCTTCGATGCAATTGTGTTGCGGGTCCGCGATTTCACCAACCGGACTCGCCACCGTTGGGATTGGCAGGTGACAGGTCCAGCAGATAATGTAGGTCATCGCGCCATCTCCACCGGAACCCGCGGACCCCACCAGCGGAACCGGGCTCGTACAGAAAGGTCCGCGCGCTGGGTCAGTAGGCAGATGCCGTTTAATTTGTTCCACCCGAAGTATTGGCTGTCCGACTCAGATTCGGCTGCGTCGGGAAACGCCATGCCTTTCAATTCCTCAAATGGATACGGATGCGAGTGGACCGCGCCAACCAGATCCATGCCCGCTTCCTTCGCATGATTCGCGGCCTCGTCGAACCAGTGATGCTGGAAAGGCATCCGCGTCGTCGTAGCGTATTTGCGAACGTCGCTAGGCGCCCATAATTCCTGTATACTCACGTCGCGCGTGGTGACGCCCTCGATATCGTGCCCGATCAGGAACGAACAGTGCTCACGCGGGAAGGCTTCTATCGCGGCGCGGCGGAACTGCCGGATAACGGACGGGGCGACGGTTAGGCGGATGCGCTTCATTTTTTCTTTTCGGGGAGCCAGTAATACTTCTTGCGATTGAACATCCCGCACTTCAATATTCCCGCCTCCGCTAGGGCGTTCAGCCGATCGCGAGAATGTCGCGCGCTAAGGCCGTGTTTTTTCGCATAGTCACGTCCGGTTATGGAATCGAGTGGCGGCGATGGGGTGGCCTCACTGAGCACGCTCCAAAGGCGCCGGAGCGCATCGTTCGGACTGTCGGTACTCGGCTTCATACTGGGAACCGCAGACTTCCACCCTTAGGGCATGACGCAAGCCACAGCTCTGCGCGGTCACTGGCTACTTCCCCGAAAACAACACCGTGGCCCCATAGAGAAGTGGCCCGTCGGCGCCGCGCGTAACTAATATTGTCGATATCGGCCAGCGTTCCGACACAGAACGATTTCGTCCATGCCCGCGTTCGTCCGTTGACTTGCTGCGGCCGATGAAGGTGCGCCATCACTACAGGACCACCAAGATATTCGGCATGATCCCGAACGGCGGCCTCGTTGTACCAGAACCCATGCCCGAAGAACGTTCCGCCCATTTCAAACCAGCCGTGCTCAAAATCATACGGAACAGTTTTGCATTTGAGTTTATTGACAGCGGTTTGCAGTTCATTCCAGACGCAGCCAGCCGCATGTGCCACGACGGCGTTCGGAGATTGCATCCATTCCTGGAGCCGGACGTCGTGATTCCCCCATGCGAGGTGCGTCGGCTCGTACCGCTCAAGCCAGCGAACGGCTGCGAGCTGATCGCCTGCTACGTTTTGCGATTCGTCTTTTGTGCCGCGCGCCCCGCTACGGAAAGCGGCCGTGTCCATGACATCGCCGAGATCAAAGCGGATTTCAGGATCGAAGCGTTTTGTGAAGTCGAAAACTTGCTGTTGAATTTTGCGGTTAGCTAAATCTCCATGCGTACATCCCACAGCCGCTACGCGCCGCCATTTCCTGATGATGTTTGCCATGCGTCGGTACTCCTTTCGGGTTGGCCGAACGTGGCCAGTTACGATTTCGGCGGGACAATGGGCTCGATGTGCGTTTCTTCGAGCAGCGTTGCCGTCTTGTCTACTTTCAGATCGGGCTGCGAATCTGGCGTTTTGACAATCGCGGTAGAGTTGCTGACCGTCAATTTCGTCTCATCTACTGGACCGCTTGGGCCAAACTGGCGCTTGATGTCATCGGCGCTCGATGTCTGAATTTTTGCCTTGACGAGGGCATTCACTATGACGGTTGGGATCGGAACGCCCGCACGCGCTGCGTTCTCCGTGATACTCATGGCCTCGTAAAGAATGAAGGCGCATGCTGCGAGGGTTTCGAATTCAAACGCCAGCTTCAGGGGACTCTCGACGATGTGGAGCATTGCCAGCAAGGGGAAAACAGCCAGCTTTTGAAATAGCCCCTTCACCATAATGCTGCTATTCAAAGTCTTGGAGCGGCCTGCGGCGATGAGGCCGGTAAGAATATCCAGCCCCATCAACATCAAAAGAATCTGGATTGCATGGGGCAATCGCATCCACGCTCCCATGGTGGCGAATGCGGCGATTGTGCTCCACTTCCAGATGAATTGCTGAGCCATTGTCAGTGTTTGCCTTTTTTCTTCAAGAGTCCGGCGTCTTTCGCGAGCCGGTGGAACTTTTCAAATGCCTCGATTGCTTTCGCCAGTCGCTCGCTATCTTGCGGGCTGCTGATCTGATCAGTGTGCTGCCTAGCCCACTGATTTGCTAGGCAGGTGAAGGCGTTGTACGAATCGTGCGCGTCCGCAATTGCATTGCCTGATTTATGGAAACTCTGGCAGGTCGTTACTTGGTTCAGCTCCGGGGTCTGCGCGGACGCGGCGCATGCCAACCACAGCACCCGGAGCGGCTTCACGTAAGCAGCCCCACTGCCCTTGCGAGAGTGTTCGGCGAAGTCTTGCCGGCTACGAGTTGCAGAAACAACTGCTGATCCTGCGAACACTCGATGGCGCACTCAGAGCAGAATAGGTCTTTCGGATCTGGCTTCTCCCACGGGAAGACGAAGCCACGGAGACCGCGCCAGTCGTAAGCGAGATGCTGGTGGCGAATGCACCATGCGAGCGCCTTGGCATAGTCAAGCGCGATGGGCGCGAAATCCCACTTGCCATCATTCAGATCGAGGATTTTGAACCGCGTCCCGCCGTCATTCTCGGCAGAGGAAAAACATAGCGTGCCGCCAGCGTCGTGCTCGCGAATATCCATATCTGGCGGGAAGGCACCGGACCATTCAGGGAAAACGAGTTCCACGTGGGAGTAGCCGCCGGGTCGAGTGAACCAGGCGATTAACTTCGAGAACAGCGTTCCCTTGGCCGCGCGGTAAAAGGCGAGCTTCACCAGGATCTCCCCAGCGCCGCTCCAAAATTCCATTTACCGCCGTTGACGCTCTGGCCGATTGGGATGAATTTCAAGTTCCAGAACGGAAGCGGAACTGTGGCGAAACCTCCCCATCCGCTTCCGAGCTTCGTAGCGGTAGCCGTGGCCGCCACGCCCAGATTCCCGAAAGCGTAGATGTTGATCGGGCCAATCTGCTTCAGCGGGATTGCCGCGCCAGTCGTGGTGGTGTCGGTGAACGTGAGATTCTTTCCGCCGCCCGAGGGCTGGAGCACGTTCATAGTGATGCTGTACGCCTGGAACGTCGCGCCACACTTCGTTACCGGCGTGGCGATGGCATAAAAGCCAGAGAATGCAGGACTGGCTGCCGTGTTGTACGTTCCGCCGGCGGCATAGAAGGAACTGCCGCTACAGGTTGGGGCTGCGGCTGGCGCTGTCGAGGCGGTGGGCGCCGGTTCGCTTGCGGTCTTCACCGCTGGAGTTGCCGTCGCAGAGGCCTGCGGAAGCGTGACCTGCGCGAAAATGTGCGCTAGCGTGAACAGGCCTGTGATTACAAGTTTTGTCATATTGGTTTGTTCTTTCAAGGAAGGGTATTTGCTGGAGCCTGGGCCACGGCAAGGCCCGGTTGGACCCTGGATAGCCGCTTACGGCTCCAGCAAAAGTCGTTTTAGGGCGTCGGCGGCTTAATGCCGAAGAAGGCACCAAGCGCCCGTAGCCAATAAAGCGTTTCGGACTCAAACTGCTGAGTCGTCATCGTGGTCACGCCTTGCACTGCGGCCCATGCGGCAGCGTCACCGGCGCTCGACGCGGGTATAG
>JALYJH010000022.1 GCA_030775415.1 Acidobacteriota bacterium
GCTTTCGGGCCCCCCAAACGAAATCAGCAGCAGGGCATCGAAGATGAGCGGCATCTTTTCCATTGTAGCGGGGTATAATGAAAGTCTTGGCGCGCAAAGGCGTGGCACACAAGCCTGTTTATGCTCGCACTCACAATCGCAGCAACTGTCCATATTAGCGTCCTTGGATCGTTCCACCCGGTCCAATTCGAACTAAAACCAGCCAAAGGGCAGATCTTGGTTGTGGAAACGGCAGGATACACCGAAATAGTCCAGGGCGAACGCACAGTGCCCCTCTCTGGCCCCGCTAAAGTTGCGGACCGCAACGGCGGCCCAGTGCGTTTTCTGCTGGGAATCCCAGGCGGCGTGACCCGTGAATATATAGGCAAACTGGAGGTCCGGCGACTAGGCATCGAGCTCCAGGCCATCGTGGAAATGAACCGCGAAGACGCTGTAGCCGCCATCGTAGAGGCGGAGGGCGCCGCTGGCCTTCCCTTCGAGGCCCGCAAAGCCCAAGCTGTGGTGACCCGGTCGTATATGGCGGGCGCGCACAACCGCCACGTGGGTTTTGATTTCTGCGACACGGAACACTGCCAGCTTCTGAAAGACCCCCCGCACGCCTCTAGCGCCGCCAGCCGCGCCACTGCCGCCACCCGCGGCCAGGTGCTCACGTATAAGGGCGATATCATCGCCGCTTTGTACTCGGCCAACTGCGGCGGGCACACGAAGTCCTTAGCGCAAACCAATTGGGAAGGAGCCGCCATCCCGCAGCCCGGCTATCCGTTCTTTTCCGTATCCTGCCCCTTGCGCGGCCATGCTTCCGGACATGGCGTCGGATTGTGCCAGATGGGCGCCATCGCCATCGCGGAACACGGCTACTCGGCGCGCATTATTCTAGGTCACTACTTCCCGGGCACCACCATCAGCGCGGTGACGACGACCACGACGCCCATCTCCCTCCCGCAGCCCACGCCCACCAGATCCCTGACCGCTAGCGCGGGTATGGGTGCCCGCGCAGCCCAGTAAGCGCGCGATAGATCTGCTCCGCCAGCACGACCCGCGCCAGCTCATGTGGCATCGTCATATTCGATAATCCTAAGAGTAGATCCGCGCGCGGCTTCCACCCCGCAGGTAAGCCGTCCGCCCCGCCAATCACGAAGATCAAATCCCGCCCCTCACGTTCAGATTTTTCTACTAGCGCAGTAAACCCGGCTGAATCCAACGTATGCCCCGCCGGATCGAGCAAAACCTTGGCCGCCGTGGGATGCTTTGCCCAAAGATCGAAGCGCAGCGCATGAATCTCCCGCATCTCGCACTTCGCGAAGCGCGTGGAGCGTTTCATGTATTCTTCAGCCATGGCATTCGCGTGCCTGTCACGCGCCTTGCCGATGTAATAGAGAAGAACTTTCACGCTTTGCGAAAGAACGGAATCCCGTTGCGATCTTCGACGAACTCGACGGGGTCGCCGATCCCCACGCGGACTCCTTCGACGCGAACCGTCAGCCGGCCGCCGTCCTTCAGCGACACAATTGCCAGTTGATAAGGAGCGTCCGCCACAAAAAGCTCAGGTGCCGCGTGCACCACTGTTTCCGTGTAAACCACTCCGCTACTCATGCCGCCCCCAGAATCGTGACCACAGCCGTTGCCCCGGACCCGCCCAGGTTCTGCGCCAGCCCCAAGGAGTGCTTCGCCAATTGACGCTCCCCGGCTTCGCCGCGCAATTGCAGCACCAGGTCACAAAGCTGTCCCACCCCCGTGGCTCCCACCGGATGCCCCTTGGACTTCAAGCCCCCGCTGGTATTAATAGGCAGCGGCCCGGTCAGCTTCGTGCATCCCGCAAGTTCATAGGGCCCGCCCTCGCCCTTCTTCACGAATCCCAAGTCTTCGATCGCGATAATCTCCGCTATCGTGAAACAATCGTGCACTTCAGCGAATTGGATGTCCTGCGGAGTGACCCCGGCCATCTTGTAAACCTTCTGCGCCGCAGCCGTAACCGCGCGAAACGTAGTGATGTCGTCCTTCTGATCAAGCGCCACGTAATCTGAAGTCTGCGCCACGCCCAGCACCTTCACCGGCTTATTGGTGAACTCTCCAGCCCGCTCCAGCGGCGCGATTAGTACCGCCGCCGCCCCATCACTGATCAGCGAACAATCGAACACCGTCAGCGGCTCGGAAATCGACTTGCCCTTCAGCGCCTGCTCCATTGTGATCACCTTCCGCATATGCGCCAGCGGGTTCTTGGCCCCGTTCTCGTGATTCTTGACCGCGACCGCCGCCAGCATCTCCTGCGTAGTCCCGTACTGATACATGTGCCGTCGCGCAATCATCGCAAACAAGGCCGGGAAGGTCGCGCCAGCCCGCACCTCGCCCGAAGCGTCGCCGGCTCCCGCCAGGATCTCCGTGACCTTAGGCGTAGTCTGCGAGGTCATCTTCTCAACGCCCGCCACCAGCACGATATCGTTCAACCCCGCAGACACGCTAGAAACCGCATGGTAGAAAGCGGACCCGCTAGAGGCACAAGCTGCCTCAAATCGCGTAGCCGGGACCCCCGTGATCCCCATTGATCCAGCAACATAGGGAGCTAGATGGTTCTGCCCCACGAACGACGGCCCGGCAAAGTTGCCCAGATAATAAGCTTCGACTTGTGAAGCAGTTACGTGGGCATCTGCAAGGCATTTCTGTCCCGCCTCCACCGCCAGCGAACGTAAATCGCGGTCCGGAAAGGCGCCAAAAGCCGTTTTGCCGATGCCAATAATTGCAACAGGCCTCATATATGATTAGGATAGCGCCACCGATAGAGCGATAGAAGCGATAGACAGGATGGATTCACGCTGCACGTTTTACTGGGTTGAGTCGTCACATTGGTTGTGGGGCCAGCAAGCCCCGGCCAATCATGAGCGCGCTATCGGTAGCCTTTGAACAAATGAGTGAGACCCGGTATGACGCGGCAATGCTAGCCTCGGAGGCCCAAACCCGGTTTGTCTCCGAGAACATGCGCCGGGTGTTCCTGCTGATCTACCGCATTGTCGGCGATGTCTCCGACGCCCAGGACCTCACCCAGGAAGCTTTCATTAAGGCCCTGCAGCGCCAGGATCAGCTCAAGGACCTGGACAAGGCCGCGCATTGGCTGTCGCGCATCGCCAGCAACACCGCCATCGATTTCCTACGACGCGCCGGGCGAGTGAGTTTTTTGGAATTGGACGACATGCCCGAGCTGGTGGCCGTCTCCGCCATAGATAGCCCCGAGCAAATGGTGCTCAGAACCGAGCGCCGCGAGTACCTGCAATCCGGTCTGGATATTTTGACGGAACGTGAGCGCACGGCGCTTCTGCTGCGCGACGTCGAAGATCTGCCAGCCGAAGAAGTCGCCGCACGGTTACAATGCTCAAAAGCGACCGTGCGCTCGCACATTGCCAACGCCCGCGTGAAACTGCGCAAGCATTTCTCGCGCCTGCAAAAGCGGGGTATCGCATGACACACCCCCTGCAATCCGATCTGGCACTGTACTCTTCAGGTGACTTGCCGCTGTGGCGCCATCCATTCGTGTGCCTGCACGTGGCTGGCTGTGACCATTGCCGGAGTTGGGTTGAAGCTTTCGCCGCGGATCGCGAATGCCTGCGCAGCCTAGCAGTAGAGATGCCGGCGGGAGTGAATTGGGACCGCCTGGCCTCGGAAATGTCCGCCAACGTTCGCGTCGGCCTCGAAGCGGGAGAATGCGTAGCCCCACGTGTTCGCAAGCCGGCCTTGGCTCCAGGCTGGCGTGTGTCGGCAGCGTTCGCCGGCGTCACCGTGCTCCTGGTCAGCGCCTGGTGGTTGAACATGCCGCAAGGCGAGACCGCCGCTTTAGGCCATGTGGTCCAAAAGATCGCCCAGGCACGTCCCTGGCGCGGCGGCGTCCGCGGGCTTGAAGACATTGGGCCCACGGTCCAGGTTTCCGCCGCTGGGATTCAGTTGCAGCAAAACGGCGGCACGCTCGGCATGTCGCAAGGACAAGAGCGGCCGGTCAGCGTGAGCCTCAGCGTGCAAGGTTCAGCGCGCGCCCGCTATATCGATGCCGACACTGGCCAAGTGACTATCACAGGCGTGTATGCGCAATAGGGTCGTTTTGCTTTTGGGTGCCGGCGTCGTGGCCTTGGCGCAGTTCGGCCAGCAGCAGAGTTTGGCGCACAAAATCGATTTCCCGCACGACGCCCCGGTCTCGCTCGCCGGAGACGAATGGGGGGGGTCGGCGGCAACCGTGCGCGGCGGCGCCTATGCGATTGACGTGCGCGTGGCCCTCTCCCTGCGCAATACCAGCCAGCGGCGCATCCGCGGCATCACGCTCACGGTTCTAGCTCAGGAAGCGACTCCCGGAGGCAAAGGCTCCATCTCCGTGCCCAGCCTCGATGTTGCCCCGGGCGAAACATTTTCGGTTCGCGGCGATTTACACCTGCTGCGCCCCATCGGCGCCGGCGCGAGCCCGATGGTCGAAGTCAGCCTCGACGGCGTTCTCTTCGACGATCTCAACTTCTACGGTCCCGACAAACTGCATTCGCGCCGCACCATGCTGGTGTGGGAACTCGAAGCCCGCCGCGACCGCCAGTTCTTCAAAGCTCTGCTCGATCAATCCGGCCGCGAGGGCTTGCAGAAAGAAATGCTGTCGAGCCTGGCCCGCGACGGGGACCGTCCGCAGTACGGCGTGGAAATGGTGCGCGGCCGCTCTACCAACACGGATGGCGAGCACGATATGAAGTTCGCCTTCCTGCAATTCCCTGATGCTCCTGTGGAGCCCATGGGCGGTATCGCACACGTCGCCGGCAACGAAGCCCGCGCGCCTAAATTAGTTGTGCACAATCGCTCGCCGCGGGTCATCCGCTACCTCGAAATGGGCTGGATCGTGCGAGATTCCCAAGGTCATGAATTCCTGGCAGCATCTCTGCCGTGGGAGATGCGCCTCCCGCCCAGCAGTTCCAGTCAAATTTTGCCCGACGCGTCGCTGCGCTTTGACCCGCGTACGTCCGTGGAGAGCATGACGGGCTTTGTCTCCAGCGTCGAATTCAGCGACGGCACCATGTGGATTCCCAGTCGTCCGGAGTTAGACGATCCGGTGCTTCGCCGCGTCGTCGGCCCCTCGCCCGAAGAGCAGCGCTTAGTCCAGATCTACCGCAAGCGTGGGATCACTGCAGTAATCGACGAACTCAAAAAGTTCTGATGAAGTTCTACCAGAAGCCCAACTGTTCCACCTGCCGCAAAGCAAAAAAATGGCTCCACGAACAGGGCATCCCGGTGCAGGAGATCGATCTCAACCAGGGCTTAAGTGAAACGGATCTCGACGCCCTTATCGGCCGGCGCGACTATCTCAAGTTCTTAAACTTTCGTAACGAGCTCTACCGCGAACGCAAGATGAAGACCAATCCGCCGTCGCGCCCTGAAGCGATTAAGCTGATGTCTAAACATCCGAATCTCATTCGTCGGCCGATTCTTGTCAAGGGTTCGAAAATTGCCTTAGGCTTCGACGAAGACCAGTTCCGCGAACTTACTGCCCGCTAACGAAGCGCTGGTCCACGACGATAAGCCTCCCGTGGGAACTGGGCCCCGTCCGTACCTGACCTTCCGCGTAGCGCGCCAGGACCTCGCCATCGAGGCCGGCCGCGTGCGCGGTATCCTCCCGCTGAGTGCGTTGGAACCAATGCCCGGCGTGCGCCCCGGCCTGCTTGGCATCACCAGCTTGAACGGACAAATCGTGGGCGTCATGGACCTGCGCAGCAAACTGAAGATGCCTTTCTCAAGTCAAGGGCATCAGCCTAAAATCGTGATTCTGGAACTGATCGCCGGCAAGCTCGCGGGCTTTGTCGCGGACCGCATTTCCGATGTTGTCGTCTACCGCGATCGCGACCTGCGCAGCGGCTCCCTGAGAGGCAAAGGACGCCCACGCAAGCTAGTCGATTTCGATCAGCTGGTTACGGAACAAGAACTAGAAGGTCTGTGGGTGCTTAGCCCTTAAGCCCGTCAAAGGCTTTCTCGATTTCGAGCTTCGCTTCGGGCGTGATTGACGTCAGCGGCAAACGGGGCGGTCCGCCATAATAGCCGTTCAAATCCATCGCATACTTCAGCCCGGGGATGCCGTATTTGACGGTGACTAGCTGTGCCGCACGCAGGATCCGCTTCTGCCAGTCCATTGCCGCCACGGTCTCGCGCGAGCGGTGCGCTTCCCAAATGCTTACAGTCGCAAACGGCGCGACGTTGGCGAACGCCAGCACGGCTCCCGCGCAACCGATCGCTAACGACGGCGCCAGAATTGGAGCAGACCCAGTCAGCACCTGAAATCCCGGCTTTACGTCCTGGATCATCTGGATGCATTTTTCCAGATTTCCCGAGCTTTCCTTGATTGCAAAAATATTCGGGTGCTCCGACAACACCGCCACGGCTTCAGACGAGATATCTACCCCAGTCACCTGCGGCCAGTTATAAATCATCAAGGGAATCTTAGTCTGGTCGGCTACCGCGCGGAAGTACAAAATCTGCGTGTCCATCTTATGCACCAGACTCTTGTAATAATGCGGGGTCCGCACCATCGCTGCCTTATACCCACGCTCGGCCGCGGCATTGGTGAGCGCCACAGTCTCGCGCACGCTCTCCATGCCCGTGCCGCACAACAGGACTTTGTCGGAGGCAGCGTATTCCGCCACCCACTCCCACATCTGCAATTTCTCTTCAGTGGTTAAATAGACGCTCTCGCCGGTTGACCCGCAGACCACGTAACCGGTGAGTCCAGTGCGATTCCATTTCTCGACATTGTGCTGGACTTTAACTTTGTAAAGCTCACCACGATGATCGAACGGAGTAGCGATGGGAGGGAGAATGCCTTGCAGCTTAAACATGACAGGACCGCTGGAGCGGACTTAAAAATCCGCCCCGCACGGAAATGACTACTTTACAAAAATGATCAACAACGTGAAAATGGCCAGCGATTCGATGAAGGCCAGACCCAGAACTAGCAGCGTCTGAATACCAGCGCGAGCTCCTGGGTTCCGCGCCACAGCTTCCGCGGCGCCTGCAACCGCTTTCCCCTGGCCGAGGCCGCACAATCCCGAAGCAATACTCATGCCCAGCGCAGCGCCCACAAACCGCAGCTCGCCCGTTCCCATACCCGACCCGCCGGTGCCCTGCGCGAACACGGGGCTGGCGGCGACTAAAAGAAACAGCGCCATCAATCCAAAGACTTTCAAAGTGCTCATGGTGTAAACTCCTTCTATGAAATTCCGCCAAGGAGGTGGTTCCGGTCCGCCCTGGGGGGTCGGTGGCTCACACTTGACGGTGATAATGCCGTATTAAATAGTATCCGCCGCCGGCTCGTCCGCATGAGCGGTAGCGCCTGCAATATAAATGGTCGTCAACAAAAAGAATACGTAAGTCTGCACCAAAGCCACAAACACGTGCAGGCCCATGAAGATCACTGGAATCACGATCTTAGTGAGGCTCAAGAAAACGTTGGTCACCTGCTCGCCCGCGAACATATTGCCATATAAACGAACAGTGAGCGAGAGCGGCCTGATAAACACGCTAGCTATTTCGATCGGCAGCATGAAAAGAATAATCGCGATATTGGCGACGGGATGCGGGAAGCGCACGGGACCCGCGAAGTGCGCAACATACTTGACCCCCTGCGCTGCGAAACCCATCGCGTTGAAGTAAATGAAAGTAACGATTGCAAGACCAGCGGGCACCCACGGCGACATTGTCGGCGATTCAAATGCCGGCACGATACCGATCAAGTTCATGCTCAGGATGAAAACGAACAGCGTCCCGATGTAGGGAAGATACTTCTCGCCGTGATGCATGCCGACTTCGTCCACAGTCGTCGTGAAGAATTCATGCAGGATCTCAAAAATATGCTGTAGCTTGCCCGGCTTATCCACCGACAATTGCGACCTCAGAATCGCCACAGTAACTACCAGCAGCGTCACCACCAGAATTTCCATGACAATCGAGTTGTCCCACGGATGCTCCGACGTCGACAAACCGATCAGGTGCCGCAGGGCATTCCCCGGACCCGAAAGGTGCTGGTTGAACAGGGCTGTCAGCCCCAGCTCGTTTTCCATATAAATTTTGTCTTACTTGGAGACGCTGAGCCCGAACACAAGTTCGAGCACCACCGCGAAGAAAGAAACCAGCAACCCTATAATCAGGACCGCCGGACTGCTCCGTAAAACGTATATGGTAGCATAGACGGCTCCCGCGATCAGCAGGTAGCGCACCACCAAAAACACCACGGATCCGGCCGCCGGAAGCCCACCTGAAACCCCGATCGCATCAGCCAATTTGAACCACGAACGGATCGTAACCAGCGACAGCCCCGCACCCGCCAGAAACCCCACCGCATCGCGCCACCCGCGTAGTCCTAACGCCAGAGCAATGCCGATCACGCCCAGCACAATCGCGATGCGAGTGATCCTGTGAATAGAAAGGTCGATCATTTCGTCTTAGGGCCCATGTCCCGCATCAGTTGGGCGATTAACTGCACGAAGCCGCCGAGAATCCCCAGGATCAGGAATACGATTTTCAGGTAAGTAGTATGCAGCCAGAGATCCAATCCGTAGCCCATCGCGTAGCCGGCAAACGTCGCCGCTGGCAGCGTCATCGCTATCGCCGTGTAGCGCGCCGCCGCGGCCATGAAGTTGTCCGGCCGTTTCACTCTCACTGCTTCGATTGTAGAAGCCGCCGGGCTTCGCGCGCGCACTCGTTCACCAGCAACCCCATCTTAGGATGGCTCGGCTGGAAGTCAACTCGGAACCCCAACTCGGCCAAAGTCTCGCTCGTAGCGGGCCCAATCGACGCAATCACGACCCGCTCGCAGGCGCGCCGCACTTCCTCTTCGAGCCCCAAATCCGCCGCGACTTTTACCAAGTGCTCCACCTGTGAAGAGGAGGTCACCAGCATCACATCGATCTCACCCGCAGCGAGCCTGTGAGCCGCGTCCTGCAAGGGACCCAGGTCCTCCGGCATCTCCCATTGATATACCTGGACTGACGTCACATCCGCGCCCCGCGCCCGCAAGCCGTCGATTAACTCCTGGCTAGGGCGCCCGTATTCCTGCACCGCCACGCGCCTCTCCGCACGCCCCTCCGTAGCAGCCAAGATCTCACGCCAAGTGTTCGGCTCCGCGACCGCTACCGCAACGGGTACGCTCCACTCCCGCATCACCGCCATCGGCTTGGGACCTCGCGCTACAATCGTAATCCCCCGCAGCGCCTCCGCAAACGCGCCGGCCGGCCAGCGTGTCTCGATCACCTGGTTTAGCAAACGTGCCCCCACGCCGGTGAGCACGATGAGCATGTCGAACTTGCCTCGGAACAGGTCCTCGGCGAACTCAAGAGCCGCTGAATTATGGGCAAGCGGCACTTCCCGCATCGATGGAGCTACAAACGGAACCCCGCCTTGCAGTCGAATCAGCGTTTCGATCTCAGTGGCGCGGCGGCTCTCAAGCGCCAGCACACGCAACCCGTCGAAAGGCATGGGATCAGCTTAGCAAAGAGGAGGGAACGAATGAGGCTGTGAGCCGACGCACAAACACGACCGGTGTGCGGTCACACCGGTAGCGAGAGAAATTGCGCGAACAAATGCCTACTGGGCCGCCGGAGGAGCCATAATCGGCATCTCAGCGCCACGATGGCACGTGAAGCAGCTCACGTGGGCCTTACCATCCGGGAACTTCGAATTGATGTCAGCTGTCATGCGGATCATGTTACGCGCGGTATTCTTCTTGCGGTTATCGTCGCTCGCAAAATCGCCTTGCACATGGCAGTAGTTGCACATCACTCCCAATGCCACGCGGTAGGCTGCCATGGTTGGCTGCAAACCTTCCTTCGGGAGCACTTTCAGATTCTTGGGATTGGCAAATGCATTCGGCCCCTTTTTCTTCTCTTCCTGGGCCGAGACGGTTAAGGACAACACTAACGCAAGTAATACCACGAGTAAGCGCATGGGTGAATTATACACAATGACGGCACCCCGTCAATGCCATTTGCCCAACACCGCGATGTGCGAGGCTACCGAGAAGTTGCCTCGTTCTACCCTTAGACTTTTGCAACTTTGGACCCACGTTAGCGTCAAATCGAGTGTAAGGAAACTGCGATGAAGTCACTCAAAAGCAAGATTAAAAAACTAACGATCGGCGTCGCGCTAATGAGCGGCGCTCTGTTAGCCGGACCCAGCTCACATCCGCGCAATATCGAGGATCAGGTCCGGCATGAGATCCTGATGGTCCCCTACATCGGCGTGTTCGATAATCCGTCCTGGCAGGTAGAAAACGGAGTCGTAACGCTCTCCGGTGAAGTCACGCAACCCGTCGATAAACAAAATTTGGAGCAGGCCGTAAAAGGCGTCGAGGGCGTCGCGCGCGTTGAAAACAACATCGAGGTTTTACCGCTTTCTCCCTTCGATGACCAGATCCGCGTGCGTACGCTGCACACCCTGCTGCGTAACGCCCCGCTCGATAAATACTTTCAGGGTGTGCAACCCTCCATTCGCATCATTGTAAAGAATGGCCACGTCACTCTCGATGGCGTAGTACTGAACAATGCTGATCGGCAGTTCGCCTTTATGGCGGCCAACAGCGTCCCGGGGGTCTTTTCGGTTACGAACAATCTCCGGACCGAAAAGTAACTTCCCTACCGCGGCTCGCGTTTCTCCTCCGCGCGGGCCGCTTCCTCCCACCTGCCAGAAAGATCCTCCTTCTCACCCATCCCTATTGGCTATCTGTATGCACCTCTATCGTGTGACATGGCCAATGAACAGCGGATTCATCCCCTTTCGGCACCTGTTAGGGCTAAGATTTTCATCGTACTCCACCGCCAATACAAGGAGAGGAAGCCAGAAACTTCACTTCTTCGGAGAACCGTGCCGATAAGACACGATCCCGTAATGGTTTTCAAACTGGGAACAGTTCAATTCCAAGGGGCTGTAGCGTGAAGCCGGCGGCGGATCGGAACATCTCGCCGGTAACTAAGTCCGGTGCCTACCGGCGGAGCCCAGCCCTGCTGTCAGCCGATGTGCGCGAGCAACTGATCCTCGAACATCTCCCGCAGGTGCGCCTGATCGCACGCCGCATTCATCAACGTTTGCCGGAGAGCGTGAGCCTGGACGATCTGGTCTCCACAGGCGTGGTCGGCCTGATCGCAGCGATCGACCGCTTCGATACCTCGCACAACGTAAAGCTCAAGACTTACGCGGAGTATAAAATTCGCGGTGCGATCCTCGACGGCTTACGCGGACTCGATTGGGCCCCCCGCCAGCAGCGCCGTCGTTCGAAGCAAATCGAGGCCGCCATTCTCTCCGCGGAACATCGCCTGAAACGCTCGCCCAGCGAAGAAGAAATCGCCGCCGAACTCAGCCTTCCCCTGGAGGAATATCACGAATGGCTGGTCGAAATCCGCGGACTTAACCTGGGCAGCTTTGAGAGCGCGTCAGAAGACGAAGACAGCCGCGATCTACTAAACTTCATTTCCGATGATGAAGAGGACTGGCCTTCGCGGCTACTCGAGCGCAGCGAACTCAAGAAACTCCTCGCCATGGCCATCACCAAAATGCCGAAAGTAGAAAAAATCGTCCTCAATCTTTACTACCACGAGGAACTCACACTGCGTGAGATTTCGAAAATCCTGCGCTTGCACGAGTCCCGCATCTCGCAACTTAAGTCCCAGGCAATTCTGCGCCTGCGCGCCTACATGGAAAAACGCTGGCCCAAGCCGCGCGGGGTTTAAGACCGCCTATTGCTGATCCAGATGAGAGGGTTCAGCGCGTCCCAGCCGGGGCGCTTCCGGAGCTTCCACCGTCAAGCTCATTTCCTTGCGCTCCCGCATCAAGGCCACCGGGATGGGCTTTCCATGCGCCGCCCGCAGCCGCGCCGAGATTTCTGCGGGGGTCGCTACCTTCACCTCGTCTACCTTGAAAATCACATCACCCGCCTTAACCCCAGCCTTTTCCGCCGCCGACCCCTTCATCACAGTGCGCACCAGTACACCGTCGCTCACGCCGAAATACTGCGCCAGTTGTCCATCAATAGATTCCGCTTCCACGCCCAGCATGGGACTGCGCAGCCCCATAATCACGCGCGGCACGTCCGGCATACGGAAACCAATCCCCTCGGGAATCCCCGGAACCTGCGGATGCTCGCCGACTTTGGCGAGGATGGTCAGCGAAGCACCGCCGCGGAAAATATCCAACTTTGCTTCACGCCCCACCGCAATCTCCCGCACTAGCTTCGAAGCCTGCTCCAAGCTCTCCACTTTGTTCCCATTAATCTGCAACACCACATCGCCGCTCTTCAGCCCCGCCTTCTCCGCCGGACTGTCCGGAGCCACCCGCGTAATCTCCACTCCCGTGTCCGAGGGCAGCTTCAGCGCCTTCGCCCGCTCGCCCGTCATCTCCTGAATCCCCACCCCCAGATATCCGCCCGTCGGCGTCACCAGGAACCGCGATGGCGGCGTAGACGGCTGCGGCAGAGTCTGCTGCCCCATCGCCAACCAGGGCAGCAGCGCCAGCACCGTCATCAACATTGCACTTCGCATACAGAAATCCTTTTAGTAAGTTTCGGCGGACGCCTTGATCGAGTGCAACATTTGGCGGGCACGCTCGCGAACGTCGCTATCGTCTTCGCGGCTCATCAGCTCCTGCAGAGCGCCCACCATGTGAGTGTCCAGCGCCTGCGCATCGTGCCCGGTGAGTGCGTCGATTACCCTCGTCCGCATGCCGGTGTTCGGGTCATTCAGTAAGACGTGGGCCAGAGCATTCTGTACCATCGGATCGCTCGCGTAGCGCTCCAGTCCTTCCATCGCCTTCAACCGCACGTTGGTATTTTCGTCGTTGGCCATCGCGAACGCCAGCGCCTCGCGCACGTCCGATTCATCCGCTTCGCCTACTAGAATCGTCACCGTTTGCGCACGCAGCCCCGGATCCGACGCTTCCTTAGCCGCTGCCATCAGTAACTGCCGGATGCGCTGGTCATCCCTGCTCCCCGAAATCGTACGCTCGCGCTTTTCATCGAACACGATCCGCAAAGTGCCGTCCGGCTGTGCCGCAACATTACGCACCTGCGCCCCGCCGAAATCGCCCAGACCCATGGAAGCAACTCCACCCAAACCCGGCGTCATTTTCGCAGCAAAGAATCCGATCGCCAGTAGCGCCATCGCTCCTACCGGCTTCAGAAATTGAATCTTCCAATTGCCCGCAATTTGCCTCCACCAGCTCTCGCGGTCCGACGCGGCTCTCTCGCGCGGCAGCCTTTCCGCCAAATCTTCCCGGCACCGATTCAGCAGCACAGGAGACGGAGTGATAGCCGCCGCATCCACCGCCTCATGCAGCACCTTCTGGCGAGCCAGTGCCGTACGGCAATCCGCGCAGCCATCCAGGTGCGAATCGATGCGCTCTTCCTCGTCGAAGCTCAACTCCCCATAAAGCAGCAGCGCAAATTGTTCCCGAATATCTTTGCAGTTCATGTCGCTCATACAAATTCTCCCAACGCCGTCCGCATCTTTTGCGTCGCCCGGAATAAACAGTTTTTGGCCGCTTCCTCGGAGGTGCCCAGCACTTCCCCGATCTTCCGCAGCCTTAGGCCCTCGTAATGCCTTAACTCAAAGACCATGCGCTCGCGCGGCGTCAATTGCGCCAGCGCTTCTTTCACCCGCTTGCGGATCTGCCCGCTGAATAAATTCCTTTGCGGATCGCCTTCGACGCGCGTCTCCGGGGCCGCATCCATCCGATCGAGCGTCCCCTCGGGAATCGTGATCACCGTCGGCTCTTCCCGCCGGACCTTACGCCGGCGCAACTGGTCCAGGCACAAGTTCGTAGCGATCCGGTAGAGCCAGGTGTGGAAACTACAATCGAAACGGAACTGGTTGAGGTTGCGATACACCCGGAGGAAGGTTTCCTGATACACATCCCTGGCGTCGTCCGGAGATCGTAACATGCTCAAAGCCAGCCGCAGTACGCTCTGGTCATAGGTGCGCACCAATTCCTCGAACGCAGACGGGTCGCCCCCCTGCGCCGCACGAATGAGCTCCGTTTCGTCCACGGCCGCTCCTTCTCTGCGCGCGCCCCACCGCTTCAAGGCTGGTTGCACCACCCTGTTGGACGATCTCAAGGGTGAAAAGTACCGCTTTGAGTCTGTCGGACGCCCGTTACGCCAGCTCGAGATCGATGCGCTTCTGGGCAGTGTCTAAACTAGTGATTTTAAAAGATCTTACCTCGCCCGCCCGCACTGCGTTCGGACTTGAAGAAACGCTAGGCCCGGATTTCCATTTCTGCGCCAGCATCGCAGAAAGGGATGAAATATCGGCTTTTGAGGTACTTATAGACGCCTCGGAAGGCTTCTGC
>JALYJH010000023.1:0-10312 GCA_030775415.1 Acidobacteriota bacterium
GCGGTAGACAGTGACGATCAGCATAATTACGCTCCCAACACTCTGGCCGGCTACAACGTAAACAGCATTGTCCTGGAAGTGCCTATTTCCCTGCTCACGGTGGACGGAAAGATGCATGCCGCCAGCGAAAAAGAAGCCGTCATTGGCACCTATGGCACCACGTCGCGCCCGCGGGTTACGGTACTGCGGGACAACACCGTTAGCGGAAATGGCGGTTTCGTGCAAATCCAACGCGAAGGCAACCCACTCATCAACGAACTGATCATAGGCACGGGCTCGAAGGATCGTTTCAGCATGGAAGATCCTGCAAACGACAGCCAGTTCGCCAATTTTTTCCTCAATCCGCTGCTGGCGCAGATTTTCAGCTCTATCGGAATTCCGGTGCCCCCGGCACCGCGTTTGGATCTGTTGCCGCTGGTGCAATATAACGCTCCCATCTGCCCGGGTTGCGGACAGCAAGACGCCGGCCCCATCGCTGACTTGATGCGCTTGAATACGGGCATTGCTCCCACGCCTTTCGCCATGGCCAAGCGATTAGGCTTCATCGCGGGCGATAATGCCGGCTATCCCAATGGGCGTCGTCCGCTGGACGATGTCGTAGATATCTCGGCGCGAGCAGTGGCCGGGATCCTTGTAGGGCCGAAGTACAACACGCCGATTGGCGATGGCGTCAATACTTCAGCCACGCCGCTGCCGGCCATCTTCCCGTTCGTCGCGCCGGCTTATAGTGGGCGCGATAGCGTTCACGGGGCCGGTCCCGGTCAGCCGGGATGCAACGGTCAGAGCGGCAGCGTCTGCCCGAATTGAGTCGAGCGAAATCAGGAAAGCTCAAGATGAGGAAACCCATGAACCAACCAGTCGCTATTTGCGCGCTCAGTGTTCTGGCCTCGCTAGCGGTCTTCGCCCAAACAGCGGAGACCGCCGCTAGCAAGTCGCCAGCGGAAATCAGTATTCAGAAAGCCCAGGAACAGATTGCCAAACAGCCGGATCATGTTCCCTACTACGCCAGCTTGGCGATGGCGTACGCGCGGCGCGCCCGCGAGACTTCGGACGTTGCCTACTATGCGAAAGCTGAGGAAACTTTGCAGCGTTCGTTCAAAGTAGCGCCCGATAACTTTGAGGCGCTGAAAGTCCAAGCCTGGCTGCTGCTGGGGCGTCACGAATTCGCCAAGGCTCTCGAAGCTGCTACGGCTCTGAACAAGCGCGTTCCGGACGACGTTGCGGTTTATGGTTATCTGGCCGACGCCAATGCGGAGCTCGGAAACTATGAGGCGGCCGTAAAAGCGGCGCAGTGGATGCTGAACATCCGTCCCGGTAATGTCGCGGGTCTCACGCGGGCCGCGTATTTGCGGGAATTGCACGGCGATCTCGCGGGCGCGATGGATCTTATGCACATGGCCTACGATTCGACACCGTTTCAAGAAACCGAGGACCGGGCGTGGCTGTTGACGCAGATCGCGCATCTGCAATGGCTGGCGGGAAACCTGACGGAGGCGGAAAGCTACGCCACCGGGGCGTTGGGACTCTTCCCGAACTACCACTATGCGTTGGCAACGCTGGCGCAAGTCCGCACGGCGCAGAATCGTTATGACGATGCGGTCGCGCTAATGGCAAAACGCTACGCCGCGGCGCCGCACGCGGAGAACCTGTTCGCGCTGGCAGAGGCGCTCGACCACGCGGGCCGCAAAGACGAAGCGGCGAAAGACTTCGCCGAATTCGAGCAAAAGTCGCTCAAAGAATCCAGCATAACTGACAACTCGAATCACGAATTGATTGCTTACTATGTGGACTACGCTCACCAGCCGGCAAAAGCGTTGGAAATTGCCAAGCTGGAACTCACGCGCCGCCACGATGCTTTTACGCTGGACGGCTACGCCTGGTCGCTAGCGGCCAGCGGAGACTACACGCAGGCCAATGCTGAAATGCAAAAGGCACTCGCGTTTGGCATGAAGGACCCCAAGGTCCTGCATCACGCAAGCGAGATCGCGCGGCATCTGTCAGCTACAGTGGCGTCGCGCTAAGATTTCAGAATCGCGTGCCATCCCATTTGGGCACGGAGCGAGTAATTCTTCCGTGCTCGTTCCTTTACGGCTGTCGCCTTTCGGCGGCAGCTGTTTTGTTTTATACTCCACCCATGAACTTGCGCTTCCCTGCCGCTGTCCTGTTGGTATTCTCGGTCATGGCTGACGCCCAGGACCGCATGCCGCCGATTCCCGCCGATAAACTGACGCCAGCGCAGAAACACTCCGTCGAGTTACTGGCTGCAACTCCGCGCGGCGCCGGAGCGGGAGGGGGGCCGTTTGTTCCCCTGCTGCGCAGCCCCGAACTGATGGACCGCTTGCAGGCAGTAGGCGAGTACCTGCGCTACAAGAACTCAGTTCCGCAGAAACTGGTGGAGATGGCGATTATCATGACCGCCCGCCAGTCCATGCAGCAATACGAGTGGAACTCGCACTATCCGCTGGCCCTAAAAGCTGGACTGCCCGTAGAGACCGCCAACGCCATCGCAGTGGGGCGGCGTCCAGACAGCTTGGCTGCCGATGAGGAAATCGTTTACAACTTCACCGCTGAATTGCTGCAGAACAAGAGCGTGAGCGACGCCACCTATGGGCGCATGCTGGCTAAGTTTGGCGAGCAGGGTGTCGTCGACACGACTGGGCTGGTGGGTTACTACTCGACGCTTGCCTTGATCCTGAATGTGGCGCGCTCGCCTGCGCAGCCGGAAAGTACGGCTCCCAAGCTGGCGCCTTTCCCGCGCTAGCTGGCCCTTACCCAAAGAAAACGCGCTGGATGAGCCAATAGGCGGCGAGCAGTCCGACCGCGATCGACACTGCGGGGCGCAGCTTGGTCCAACCCGATTGGACCAGATCTGCGATGGCGGGGAACAGCAGGATCACGAACACCACCTGCCCGATCTCGACTCCTAGATTGAAGGAGAACAGGGAGAGCGCCAGATTCTCGCGCGGCAATTGCATCTCGCGCAACACGTTCGAGAACCCGAAGCCGTGCACCAGGCCGAACAGGAACGTGAGTTTCCAGCGGTCCATGGTGCGCTTGCGAAGGAGATTCTCCAGGGCCACGTAGAGATTGCTGGCAGCGATCATGCTTTCAGTGAAGCGCGACGGCAGGATGATTACGTTAAAAGTCGCCAGCGCCAGCGTAATGCTGTGCGCCAGTGTGAACGAAGTAATGACTTTGACCAACGAGCGCAGCGTAGCGGTGGCAATGAGCAGTCCTAGCAAGAAGGCCAAATGATCGTAGCCAGTGGCAATGTGCTGGATGCCGAGCCAGACAAATCGCCCTAAAGTCTGCCACCACCTGCCGCTGGATTGTGTGAAAAACGCGGTGCGGTTGCGGTTATCTAGAATCTGTGCTTGTAAGCGGCCGCCGAGATTGACGCTCGCCAGATGCACGTGGCCCCGGCCTAGAGCGTCGGGCAATGTCGAGGTCATCTGCAGCGCGAGCACTTGCTGTGGAAACACGTAGGTCAGGTTCAGGAGCAGCACATGCTCGTCGAACAATTCGTACTTGTCACGCGTGAAGCGTACCGGCGGACCCGAGCTGCTCAGCGCGAAACGGTGCAGGATGGTCTCGTAGACGCGCTTAAAGGCCTGCGCAAATTCCTCCGGCGACACAACCTTGTCGCCGTTCTGATCGACGCCCGCAAAATCCAACAGATTGAAAGTGAGCTGCGCCGACACCTCTCGCCCGCGCACCACCAGGCGTGATCACTGCGATATAAATCGTGAGCTTCGACGGGCGCCAGCGCCGCGCTCGCCAGGACCCACCCCAGCCACATACCAACCCAACGCATATTTATGTATGGTCGCCCGAATCAGGGCTTATAAGTGGCGGCTGCGGAAACTCTGAAAATCGCAACTGGGTCGATAATAGAAAGCAATGAGGGAAGTTCACATCATCGGCGGAGGCTTGGCCGGATGCGAAGCCGCGTGGCAAGTGGCGCGCGCCGGCGGCCGGGCAGTCCTTTACGAAATGCGCCCGCTGCGGCAAACTCCTGCGCATAAAACCGCTGCCTTGGCAGAACTGGTGTGCAGTAATTCCCTGAAGAGCGAACAGCAAAATAGCGCGCCTTGGCTGCTGAAAGAGGAGCTGCGGCGGCTAAACTCTCTGCTGATCGGAGAAATAGCGCCGCGCGCCCGCGTCCCTGCCGGTCACGCGCTCACGGTAGACCGTGAGATCTTCGCCGCCGAGATCACGCGCGCGATCGCGACCGAGCCAGCCATCGAAATTCGCCGCGAAGAAGTGAGCGTGCTCGATGACAATCGGATTTGGATCATCGCCAGCGGACCCCTGACGGCAGACGCTTTGGCGCAGGAAATCGCACGCGTGACTGGTTCCAGCCGTCTGTTCTTCTACGACAGCATCAGCCCGATTATCGATGCTGAATCGATCGACACCGCCATCGCCTTCCGCGCCTCGCGCTACGATAAATCGCTCGACGGTACAGCCGACTACTGGAATTGTCCTTTCAACAAAGAACAGTACGAGGCGTTTCTGGACGCGCTGCTGTCGGCGGCCAGCGTACCCGCGCATATCGAGGAAGACAACACCTGCTATTTCGAAGCTTGCCTGCCGATCGAAGAGATTGCGCGGCGCGGCCGCGATACTCTCCGCTTTGGTCCCATGAAGCCCATGGGCCTGACCGATCCGCGCACGGGTCGTCGGCCCTGGGCTGTCGTTCAATTACGCCAGGAAGACGCGCGCGCGGGCAGTTACAACCTGGTGGGCTTTCAGAATCACATGCGTTTCGGCGATCAGGAGAGGGTGTTGCGCATGATTCCTGGCCTGGAACAGGCCGAGTTTCTGCGCTTCGGCCAAGTGCATCGCAACACTTATATCAACGGCCCCGCGCTGCTCGCTCCCACTCTGCAAATGCGGACTCGGCCGGAAATTTTCTTCGCCGGCCAGATCTCGGGCGTCGAAGGTTACGTGGAATCCATCGCCACGGGACTCATCGCAGGACGCGCCGCAACCGCCCTGGCGGCGGGTGAAATGCCGCGGGCTTTCCCGCGCGAAACAGCTATGGGATCGCTCACCGCCTACGTTTCCGGAGCCGACCCCCTGCATTACCAACCCGCGAATATCACCTTCGACTTGCTGCCCAAGCTGGACAATCCACCGCGCGACAAGAAAATTCGCACCGCCGAAGTATGCCGCCGCGCTCTGGCCGCGCTCGAGGAATACCTGTGTGCCCATGTCTGAGCTGGCCCTGGCGATCGGATGTTATCTGGGCGAACTCGGCCGCGAGAATGCTTCCGTGCACACCATCCGCAATTACGCGTCCGACCTGGAACAATTTCTGGCGTACTTCTCGCCACCGCAAGCCGAGCCACCCGCGCCCGCGGCCATCGACGCTCCCCTGCTGCGCGAATGGCTGACCAGTCTCTACGACCGCAAACTCGATCCCATCTCGATCCGCCGGAAGCTTGCTGCCGTACGCTCGTTCTTCCAGTTTTTGTTGCGGGAAAAAACCATATCGACCAATGCCGCGCGGGCCCTGCGAACCCCCAAAGCCCCCAAGCGCGTGCCGATTGTCCCCAGCGCTGAACAGACCAATATATTAGTCGACGGCGTCGCGCAAGATAAATTCGGGCGTCCGCATCCCGAACGTGACGTGGCTCTGTTCGAACTGCTCTACGGATGCGGCCTGCGCATCAGCGAACTCGTGGGGCTGAACATCGATGACTTCGATTTGGGTGACCGCTGGATCCGGGTTCGCGGTAAGGGCCGCAAAGAGCGTCAAGTGCCCTACGGGGAGAAAGCCTCCGCATCGCTCCAGAAGTATCTGGCACAGCGCACTGCCCAGCGAGGCGAACGCGCCCTCCTTGTGAACCACAGCGGCACGCGCCTGTCAGACCGCGGCGCGCGCGAAATCGTGAAATTCTACGCGCGCATGGTTTCGGGCGACGCCGCGCTGCATCCGCACAGCCTGCGCCATGCTTTCGCGACTCACCTGCTCGCCGACGGCGCGGACCTGCGGGCAATTCAAGAACTGCTGGGCCATGCGCGACTGGCGACGACGCAGAAATATACCCAGGTATCGCTCACGGATTTGATGGCGGTATACGACAAGGCGCACCCGAAGGCGCGCGCCTTACCTAGGCCCGCTCAAGGTAAGCGCTCTCCGAAGTCGATACGCGAATCTTCTCACCTTCGCTGATGAAAGGCGGCACCAGAACCACCAGGCCGGTTTCGGTTTTTGCGGGCTTGGTGACGTTGGACACGGTTGCGCCTTTCAACCCTGGCTCGGTTTCAACCACCGTTAGATCGACAGTCGGCGGCAGTTCAATACCCATGGGCTTGCCTTCGTAGAATTCGATCTCCACCATCAGATTGGGAATCAAAAAGTTAGTGGCATCCCCCAGGAACTCTCGAGTCAGATGCATCTGCTCGTAGGTCTCGGTGTTCATGAAATAGTAAAACTCGCCATCGTCGTACATGTATTGCATGTCCTGTTGTTCGAGCGCGGCCCGCTCGACCTTGTCTTCCGACGAGAAGCGATGCTCCATCATGGTGCCGGAGCTGAGCCTGCGCATCTTCACCTGCACGAAGCCGCGCAAGTTGCCGGGGGTGCGGTGCTCCATTTTGAAGACCGAAAACAGCTCGCCGTTCCACTTAACCACCATGCCAGGACGCAGTTGTGTTGCTGAAATCATATGGGGAATCTTCAGTGTAGCAGACACGATGCTACTACTACGCCGTTTGAGCTCGTGGCTACGGGATACCCAATAGGCATGCGGTGCTGGTGAGGTGTACGTTTAAACCGCAACGAGAGAAGGTCTTTAGCCTTTAAACCGAGTGAAACCTGATTTTCCTATGCAATTCTCACTGGTACTGTAATCAGCGGCAAAACGCGCCGATAGGAATCAAGAGGAGAAGTCGTCATGAAAAATCTAGTTTTAAAATTGAAAGCTTTGCAAGATACACGCGGTCAGGATCTCATCGAGTACGCTCTCATGGCCGGATTTGTGGCCGTGGCGGCCGGCGCGGTTATGCCGAGCGTAGCGTCCAGTATAAGCACGATCTTTTCGAGGGTCGGCTCGGTAATGGCGGTTGCTTCTACTCAGGGCAGCTAAAATTTACCTCAGATTTTTGGGGCGGAGCGTAGCGAATCTTCGCTGGGTCACGCCCACATTTCCCGGGAAGAAATCGCGGCGTGGCCAGCGCGGCCTCCGAAGCCTAACCGAGATCCTCGCGCGTGGCCTTCACGTTATCGAAGGCAGACACGGGAGAGGGCACGCGCAAAACACTGGCTCGCCGTGCTGTCCTTTTGCGGCCATGCTGTATCATCTTAGATAACCTCGCATGATCCCTGAAACGATACCGGAAGGACTCACTTTTGACGACATCCTGCTGGTGCCCTCGCGCAGCAGCGTCGTGCCCGCCGACACCGATACCCGCACCTGGTTCACCCGCAACATCGGATTGAATATCCCCGTGGTGAGTTCCGCCATGGACACCGTCACTGAATCCCATTTGGCCATCGCGCTCGCGCAGCAGGGCGGCATCGGCATCGTTCACCGCAACATGTCCATCGATAAACAGGCCGAAGAAGTGGATCGCGTGAAACGCTCGGAAAGCGGGATGATTGTAGACCCGGTGACCATCGATCCTGAGCACAAAATTTCAGACGCCCTTGACGTAATGAAACGATATCGCATTTCCGGCGTCCCGGTTACCAAGAACGGCAAGCTGGTGGGCATTCTCACGAACCGCGATCTACGCTTTGAAACGCGTTACGATCTACCCGTCGCGAACGTGATGACCAAGGAGAACCTGATCACGGTCGGCGTCGGCACCACGCTCGAAGAAGCGGAAGCCATCCTGCACACACATCGCGTCGAAAAACTGCTGGTGGTCGATGAGCACTATAACCTGAAGGGCCTGATCACCGTCAAAGACATTCAGAAGAAGTTGAAGTACCCCAATGCCGCCAAAGACGCCCAGGGCCGCCTGCGGGTGGGCGCCGCGCTGGGGTCCTCTGGCGATTACCTTGAGCGCGCGCACGAGTTGGTCAGCAAGAAAGTAGATGTCCTGGCCATAGATTCCGCCCACGGCCACACGCAACGCGTGATGGACGCCATCGCCAATGTGAAGCGCGCCCTGCCGAATGTTCAACTGATCGCCGGCAACGTCGCCACCTACGAAGGCGCCAAGGAACTCATCGATTTGGGCGTCGACGGCATCAAGGTCGGAATCGGCCCGGGATCGATCTGCACCACGCGCGTCGTCAGCGGCGCGGGCGTTCCGCAGATCACCGCCATAGCCGAATGCGCCAAGGCCACCGCCGGCAGTGGCGTCCCGCTGATCGCCGATGGCGGCATCAAGTTTTCCGGTGACGTCACCAAAGCCATTGCCGCCGGCGCCGACTGCGTGATGATCGGCAGCCTGCTGGCGGGCACCGAAGAGAGTCCTGGCGAGACGATCCTGTACCAAGGCCGAACATTCAAAAGTTACCGCGGTATGGGTTCCATGGGTGCCATGGCGCAAGGCTCGGCCGACCGCTACTCGCAGGAAGCCACCTCTGGCGGTAAATTGGTGCCTGAAGGCATTGAAGGCCGCGTGCCCTACAAAGGAATGCTGGCCGACCTCGTCTATCAATTGGTGGGCGGCCTGCGCGCCGGTATGGGCTACTGCGGTTGTACAACCATCCCGGAACTCCATCAAAACGCCAAGTTCCTCCGCGTCAGCGCCGCCGGATTGCGCGAAAGCCACGTCCATGACGTGATTATCACCAAGGAAGCCCCGAATTATAGGTTGGAATAGACTCAAGCGCGATGAGCCTAGGTGCAGCGAATTTGGCGATTTCTTCAGAAGACCGTATTTAACATTCCGGAAGATCAGCGCATTGTCAAATAAAGTGGGTCACCCGCTGAGCGCGCAAACGTAATATGATCTCAGAGGACCAGTTCTGTCCAGGAGATTAAACTAATGCGAAAAGTTGGTTTGATATTGTTAATGGTGGCGCTGGGCGTTGGAATCGGCTTGACGATCTCGGGCCGCCTCATTTCCGTCGAGGCAAAATCGAGACCGGGGACGGGATTCGCGGCGATCCCGGGAACCGTAGGAGCGGAAGACCTGAGTGGCCCCTATGACGTTGTGAAGAACTGGCCGCAGGATATCAGCACGCTTCCCGGAAATGAAAAGTGGACTTACGGCGCGGGCGAAAGCGTATTCGCGGAAAGTCCGAATCGCATCTACATGTTGTTCCGCGGCGAGTTACCCAAGATGGCCGAGCCAAAGTCGGTGCTGCTGCCGCAAGTGGGCCCCAGTATCAGCTTCCCCGTCGCGGGCTTCTGGCGCGATGCCACCACCGCCTCTCTGCCGGGAACCGGCGGCACTGACAATGATATGAGCGAGTGGATGACGGCGTGGGAAGGCAAGTCAGCGAAACTCGGCATCAAAGGGCCCCCGTACCGCCAACTGGGCGTGGACGCCAAGTGGGAAAACTGCGTGGTAGTGGTGGATGGCAGCGGCAAGATTATCGAGACCTGGAAGCAGTGGGACGATAAGTTCCGCCGCCCGCACTCGATCTACATCAGCCCCTACGATCCGGACAAAAATGTGTGGATCGTCGACGACAACATGCAGGTGATCTATAAATTCACCCATGACGGCAAGCAATTACTGCAAACCATCGGAACTCCCGGGGTGGCCGGCGCTGACGGCACGCACTTCAACCGCCCTACTTACCTTGACTGGCTGCCCGACGGTTCATTTTTCGTCTCTGACGGCTATACCGGCACGCGCGTGGCGAAATTCGATAAGAATGGGAAGTTTCTGATGGATTGGGGAAAGCTGGGCGGCCCGCCCCGCGGCCCCATCGACACGCGCCCCGGTTATTTCAGCAACGTCCACGGCGTGGCGATCGATCCGGCAACGCATCATGTGTTCGTCAATGATCGCAACAACCACCGCATTCAGGTGTTCGACGAAAACGGAAAGTATCTGTATGAGTGGAAGATCGATGCCGATCCGTCCAGTCTGCACTTGCTCTACATCGGCTCCGGCAAAACGATCTGGACTTACGACCGCACGACGAACAAGATGGTCGAGTGGGATTTGCAGGGTCATCTGCTCTACACCTGGGGCAGCATGGGCACTTTCCCCGGCGGCCTCTGGGGAGTGCACGGCTTGAGCGTCGATCAGGAAGGGAATCTGTACGTCGCCGAAGTGGACGCGGGGCGCGTGCAGAAGTTCCATCCCAAGGCCGGCGCGAACCCGGACTTTATCGTGGCCAAGCCTATTTATTCGGCCTGGAAGTAATTCAATCCTGAGCGCGGCTAACCAC
>JALYJH010000023.1:10322-14183 GCA_030775415.1 Acidobacteriota bacterium
CGGCTGACCACCGCGCTCACTCCACCCTTTGCCAGCCGTACGTTCACCTCGGCGCCCACCGGCGCGTCCGCTGGGGTCTTAACGATCCGGCCTTCCCGCTCGACGATTGCGTAACCTCGCTCCAGAATCGTAAGCGGGCTGAGCTGCTTCAAATGCGCTTCGAGCGGCCGCAGCACTCCGCGGGCGCTACTCAAGCGCAAGCGAGCCGACTGCACCAGCACCGCTTCACCCGCATCCAGACGCCGTCGCGCCGCCGCGAACTTTAGACGGATATCGAGCTGCCCTAAGCGCGCCGACGCCCCTTCGAGCGTGCGCCTGCGGCCAGCAAGCCCAGCCCGCCAAAATTCACGCAGCCGGTAATCGAGTTCGTCCACTCGCTGCATTTGCCTTCCAATCGCCCGCTGCAGCCGAGCCCGATCGACTGCCACCTTATGCAGGCCGCGCGCCAGCAGTGCGATCTTCAGGCGCACCGATTGCAGGAGTTTGTGATCGGCGGCATTCAACCGCTCATACAAACTTTCCCGCGTGCAGACGACGATTTCAGCCGCGGCCGAGGGCGTCGGCGCACGCATATCCGCCACGAAATCGGCGATGGTGAAGTCCGTCTCATGCCCCACGGCCGAGATCACCGGCACCGTACAAGCGGCAATCGCCCGGGCCACGCGCTCTTCGTTGAAGGTCCACAGGTCTTCGAGGGATCCACCGCCGCGCGCCACGATCACCACCTGGGCCCATCGCGACCGGCTGAAATAATCGATGCCTTCGGCCACCTGCTCCGCCGCGCCCTCGCCCTGCACTTGCGCTGGATACAAGCGGATGTGCCGGCCCGGGCAGCGCCGCTCCAGGACGTGCAGCATGTCCTGGATTACCGCGCCGGTGGGCGAAGTCACGATGCCGATGCGTTCCGGCAGCGCTGGTAGCGCACGCTTCCGCCCCACCGCGAACAGCCCCTCCGCTTCCAGCTTCTTCTTGAGTTGATCAAACGCCAGTTGCAGAGCGCCATGCCCCTGCGGCTCGATGGCTTCGACCACCAACTGCAAATCGCCACGAATGTCGTAAAGATCGACGCGCGCTCGCGCCAGCACCGCCACGCCGTCCTGGGGCTTGAACTTGAGGTAACGTGCCGCCGTCTTGAAGCACACGCAGCGCATCTGCGCGCCTTCGTCCTTCAGCGTGAAATAGTAGTGGCCGCTGGGATAGAGCTTGACGCCCGAAATCTCGCCCGCCACCCAAATATCCGTGAAGTATTCCGTGAAAACACCGCGCAGCGCGTTAGCGAGTTCGCTTACTGAAAAGTAATGCGGTTCCGGCGTCCAATCGAGCGCGATTTGCTCCACAGCACAAGTGTACGAAAGTCCGTGAGAACTATGGCGCCGGAACGGCACAGATTAGGATGAAGGCACAGCAGCGAATCCCGGCGCTCGATGGCCTGCGAGCCGTAGCCATCGCGGCCGTTATGTTTTCGCACGGCCTCCTGATGCCCGCAACGGCGACTCGCCCTATGCGGGCGATGGGCTACCTGGCGGGGCATCTGGGCGGCTTGGGAGTGGCGCTGTTTTTCGCGATCAGCGGTTATCTGATCACGTCTCTGCTCCTCGAAGACCAGAACCTGCGCGGGTTTTATATTCGCCGCGCGTGGCGCATTTTGCCGGCAGCGTATTTGTATCTAATGGCGGTGGCGATTATCCACTCCTTCCGGCGCGGAGAGCTGGCAAGTGCCGTTTTCTTTTACAGTAACTACTGGGCTGACCGATCCTGGTACACCGCGCACTTCTGGTCACTTTCGATTGAAGAACATTTCTACCTGCTGTGGCCCGTTTTGCTAGTCTGCCTAAACGCGCGGCGGGCTTTGATTGCCGCCAGCGTTCTCATATCAATCACCGCTTTGTGGCGCCCATGGAGCCTGGCTCACACACACCTGCCGTACCCGGCTTTGCAACGAACCGACATGCGCCTGGATGCACTTCTCTTCGCCGGAATCCTGGCAATTCTCTTGCACGGCCCCTACCGCCCTCACCTGTTGCGCGTCCTCACTGCAAGTTGGTTCCGGGTTCTCAGCGCTTTGACTCTGCTCGCTGCATGGACCTGGGCGCTGGCCGGCTCGGCGCCCGCAACCGGAACCTTGATTGAAACTGCGCTATTGCCAGGCATCCTGGTGTCGCTGGTTCATTGGCCTGGTTCTGCGATTTTTTGGTTTCTAGAATCGGCCCCTTTGCGCTGGATAGGCCGTATCTCCTACGGCTTATACCTGTGGCAGCAGCTATTCCTGACTCCCGGGGGCGGAGCGTTGCTGCCGCGAGTGGCGCTTACCTTCGCAGCCGCCGCCACCAGCTACTACCTGATGGAGCGGCCCCTGTTGCGCTATTGCCGGGCGCCCGGCCGAAACTGGAACCGTCAAGTATTATGGAACAATGAGTTCTTCGCCGAAAACGCCGAAAGATATCCTCGATTACGCCAAGAAGTTTGAAGCGAAGCAATTGGATCTACGCTTCACTGATCTCCCTGGTTTGCAACAGCACATCTCCTACCCCATGAGCCAGCTCGACGAGAGCTCCTTCGAGGAAGGCTTCGGCATCGATGGCTCGAGCATCCGCGGCTGGGCCGCGATCAACGAAAGCGACATGCTGCTGGTCCCCGACGCCTCCACCGCCTTCATGGATCCCTTTTACGAGACCAAAACTCTGGTAATGACCGCCGACGTGATCGATCCCATCACCCGCCAGCATTACGACCGCGATCCCCGTTGGATCGGCAAGAAGGCCGAGATGTATTTGAAAAGTTCCGGCCTCGCCGACACCGCCTATTTCGGCGCCGAAGCCGAGTTCTTTATTTTCGACAACATTCGCTTCGATCAGAACGCCCATTCCGGCTACTATTACATCGATGCCGAAGAGGGCCGTTGGAATTCCAGCCGCGTGGAGAACAATTTAGGCTACCGGCCCCGCTACAAAGAAGGTTATTTCCCGGTCCCCCCCACGGACCACTATCAGGACCTGCGCGCCGAAATGGTGGAAGTAATGATCCGCTGCGGCCTCAGCATCGAGTGCCATCATCACGAAGTGGCCACCGGCGGACAGTGCGAGATCGATCAGAAGTACGACACACTGGTGAAATCCGCCGACAACATGATGCTGTACAAATATGTGACGCGCAATACCGCCTATCAATACGGCAAGAGCGTCACCTTCATGCCCAAACCTCTGTTCGGCGATAACGGCAGCGGCATGCATACGCACCAAAGCCTTTGGCGCGAAGGCAAACCCCTGTTCGCGGGCGAAATGTACGCCGGATTGAGTCAGATGGCCTTGTGGTATATCGGCGGCCTGCTGAAACACGCACGCGCCTTATCCGCGATCATCGCCCCCACCACCAACAGCTACAAACGCCTGGTGCCGGGTTACGAAGCCCCGGTTAACTTAGCTTATTCCCGGCGCAATCGTTCCGCCGCCGTGCGCATCCCCATGTATTCGGCCAATCCTAAAGCCAAGCGCGTAGAGTTCCGCCCTCCCGATCCCTCGGCGAATCCGTACCTCTCCTTCGCCGCCATGCTGATGGCCGGTCTGGACGGCGTTCACAATAAAGTAGATCCTGGCGAGCCCCTGGACAAAGATATCTACGACTTGTCGCCTGAGGAAATGAAGTATGTGCCGTCCATGCCGGCATCGCTCGAGGAAGCGCTCACCTGCCTCGAAGACGATCATGCCTTCTTGCTAAAAGGTGACGTCTTCAGCGAAGAACTCCTCGAAACTTTCATTTCTTATAAACGCAAAAATGAAGCCGACGCCGTGCGCCTGCGTCCCCATCCCTACGAATTCGCATTGTATTATGACATTTAAAAATAGGGACGGAGCCTGATTTTGC
>JALYJH010000024.1 GCA_030775415.1 Acidobacteriota bacterium
ATGATGCATAGCACTTGTCCCGGCTCGACGGTGTCGCCAATGTTTACGAACGGGGCGGCTCCAGGCGAGGGGGCGTCGTAATAGGTTCCGACGATGGGCGATTTGACAAGAGTGTGGTTGGCGTCCGCGGGTGCGGTTTTGGCCGGAGCCGGGGCGGGTGTGGGCGCGTGGGCAGTTGGTGGCGGGGGAGTGGCGGCGGGGACTTGCAACTCGTGCGTGGTGGGGGCGCGCCGCAGGCGTAGACGATTTTCGCCGCGCTGCACTTCCATCTCGGCGACGCCGCTTTCTTCGAAAATCTGCAGCAGCTCTTTGATTTCTTGATTGGTCATTTATAGGTGGATAAATTCTTTCGAAGTAGGTGTCAGCACTTCACAGCCGGTCCGCGTCACAAGAACGGTGTCTTCGATGCGAATCCCCGCCAGGCCCTCAATGTAAACCCCGGGTTCGATAGTGATGGCCATGCCGGCTTGCAGCTTGGTCTTGTCATTCTTGCCCAGGCGTGGGGGCTCGTGGATTTCCAAACCGAGGCCGTGGCCGGTGGAATGGACGAACTGTTTATCGAGTTTATGCTTTTTGAGAACGTTTCTCGTCGCGCCGTCGACTCTGGCCGCCGTGGTGCCCTCGCGAACGGCAGCTATGCCGGCGAGCTGGGCTTCGAGCACGGCACGATACATTTCCCGAATCCGTTTAGGGGACTTGCCCAGATGGATGGTGCGCGTCATGTCGCTGGCATAGCCTTCGAGGCTCGCGCCCATATCGATCAGGAGCAGTTCTTGCGCGAGCACCCGATGCGATGTGGGATGAGAGTGCGGCAAGGCGGAATGCGGTCCGGCAGCAATGATGGTATCGAAGGACGGCTTCTCGGCGCCCAACATTTTCATTTGATACTCAATTTCTGCGGCGATGTCCAATTCGCGGACCCCGGGGCGGATGCGCTTCAGTACGCGCGCGTAGGCTTCGGAGTTGAGAATGACGCTGCGGCGAATGGTGTCGATCTCGGCTAAAGACTTCAGCATGCGGCGCTCTTCTATGACGCGGCCAACGGGGACCAGCGCGGCGCTCAGCGGAAGTTCTTCTTTCAGGCGTTGATAGGCGTCGAATGGGGTCCAGCCGCTCTCGAAGCCAATCTTTTTCAGACGCTTGCGTTTGAGGATCTCGATGACACCAGCGGTTAACGGTCCTTTGACGATGTGCACATGGCCGGCTATGTTCTGGCGCGCACTGATTTCATAGCGGGGATCGGTGAAGAAATGAGTCTCGGACGGGAGCAGCAGGATCAGCCCGTTGGAGCCGGTGTAGGCCGAGAGATAGCGCACGTTGGCGGAGGAGCTGACCAGCAGCGCATCAGCCTTAAGCTCCGGCAGGCGCGCGGCGATATCGCGGCGGCGTTGCTCGATCTCCGCGGTGAAGTCTTTAGTCAAACTGTTATCTTAGCGCGGCGGCGCGTCCCGTTTTGCAGGACAGATGCGACACTAAACGAAAGTGGCCGCTTACGCGTCATTGAAATCCAGAAATTTCCGCTTCCTGCTCGCGTCGAGCGTTCTGTCAGTGCTGGCGCAGCAGATGCTGTCGATTGTGGTGGGCTGGGACTTGTATGAATCCACGCACTCGGCGGTGGTGCTGGGCAATGTGGGGCTGGTGCAGATCATCCCGCCGATTTTGTTCACCTTCGCGGCCGGGTATGCGGCGGATCATTATGACCGGCGGCGGACGGCGGCACTGGCACAGGTGGTAATTGCCGGCGTCGGTTTCCTGCTGGCGAGTGCGGGGACGGTGCGCGGTGTGGCGCTGATTTACACTTGTCTACTCTTTTCAGCCACGGCGCGGGCGTTTCAGTGGCCGGCCAGTTCGGCGCTCCTGCCGCAGCTGGTAGAACCAGACCAACTCACTAGCGCGATTGGATGGCAGGGCACGGGGCGGGAGATGGCAACGGTTACGGGGCCAGCGGTGGCGGGGTTGCTGCTGGCCTGGAAGGGCAGCGAGGCGGTGTACGTGATGCAGGCCCTGTGTGCACTGGGGTCGGCAGGATGTTATATCTTCATGCGGGTTCCGGCGCGGGCGGTCCAGATGTCTGCCGTGAAGCCCGGGATGAACTGGAAGCAGATATCCGAAGGGGCTCGCTTTATCTTCCGCGAGAAAGTGATTCTGGCGGCGCTCAGTCTGGACTTGCTCGCGGTGTTTTTCGGCGGTGCCGTCACGCTCCTGCCGATTTTCGCGCAGAACATCCTGAAAGTGGGCGCCAGCGGGCTGGGATGGCTGCGGGCGGCTCCGGCGTTTGGGGCGGCGTTAATGGCGTTCGCGCTCGCGCATCGCGGAAGAGTCCACAAGGCGGGCGCGGTTTTATTGTGGGCGGTGGCGGGGTTTGGGGTGGCGACAATCGGTTTCGCGGCTTCGCGGGCTGCGTGGCTCTCATTCGTGATGCTGTTTTGCACCGGCGTTTTCGACAGCATCAGCGTAGTGCTGCGCTGGTCATTGGTACAGACGCGCACGCCGGATCATCTGCGGGGACGGGTGGCCGCGGTGACGGGGCTGTTCATCTCCTGTTCGAATCAATGGGGGGCGGTGGAGTCCGGCTGGGCCGCAGCCTGGCTGGGGACCGCACCTTCGGTGGTATGGGGCGGTATTGCTACCGTTATTGTCGTGACTGCGATTGCCGCGCTTTCGCCGAGTCTTCGCAGGTGGCGTAATGAGCCAGTGAAGGAGGTTGTGGACGCCGCTTAAAGCGCCGGACTGCCTCCCGCGGCCCCTGTTTGCTATTTAATTGCAAGTACTTCCAGTTGGCGACGCTAAACTGTTATAATTGAACGTTACTTATGGCCAACTCTGCAACCGCGCCGCAAGCAGCCTCTACGAAAAAGATTATACTCCTCAGGCCCCGGGGGTTTTGTGCCGGAGTAGTACGCGCTATCGACGTGGTGAAGATCGCGTTGGACCTCTACGGACCTCCGATCTATGTGCGCAAGGAGATCGTTCACAATAAGCACGTGGTGGATGAGCTTCGCGCAGCCGGAGCCATCTTTATCGAGGAATTGGACGAGGTGCCTGCGAAAGCCAGGGTTATCTTCAGCGCCCACGGGGTTTCGCCGCTGGTGCGCACGCAGGCGGTGGAGCGGGACCTGCAGGTGATCGACGCCACATGCCCGCTCGTCACCAAGGTACATCTGGAGGCGGTCAAATTTGCCAAGAAGGACTTCACGATCGTTTTGATCGGGCACAAAGATCACGATGAGGTGATCGGAACGCTGGGCGAGGCACCGGAAGCTACTGTACTCGTGTCGAATGTCGAGGACGTCAATCGGCTTAACGTGAAAGATCCAGAGAAGGTATCGTTTATTACGCAGACCACCTTGAGTCTGGACGAGACCCAGGACATCGTCACGCGACTGCGCGAGCGGTTTCCGAGGATTCAGGGTCCGGCGGCTCAGGACATTTGCTATGCCACTGAAAACCGGCAGTTGGCGGTGAAGGCAGTGGTTCCGATGTGCGAGCTTCTGCTGGTGGTAGGCTCGCAGAATAGTTCGAACTCACGGCGACTGGTGGAGGTTTGCGTAAAAGAAGGCGTGGCCTCGCATTTGATCGACGACTTAAGCGAAGTGCGGCAGGAATGGTTAGAAGGCGTGAATAAAATTGCGGTCACAGCGGGCGCCTCGGCCCCTGAAAACCTGGTTCAGGAGTTGATCGAATCCCTGCGTGCACGTGGTTACGGAGAGCTGGAAGAAGTGGAAATCAAAGAAGAGGACGTGCGCTTTAATCTGCCTTCCGAATTGAGCCGGACGGTGCAACTCCATACAATCGCCCGGGTATGAGTCCGAGCCTACAACTTACGGACGCGCTGGTCACCTCTTGTGCGCAGACTCTGCGGCAAGCGGTGAACTTCCTGCTGGGCAAGCAGCACCGCGATGGGTATTGGTGGGCGGACCTTACGGCCGACACTACGCTCGAATCGGATTACATTCTGCTGGAACTGTGGTGGCATCCGCCGGCGGACGGAGTGTGGAATCCGCCGACGCGGGAGCGCATCGGACGCGCGGTGCGATCGATTCTAGCGAGGCAGTTACCGGACGGCGGCTTCAATATTTACGCCCATGGGCCTTCGGAGATCAGCGCTTCGGTGAAAGCTTATACAGCGCTGAAGCTGGCGGGACTATCCTACGACGATCCCGCTTTAACGCGGCTGCGCCGGCGCATCTTGGCGATGGGCGGATTGCAGGCCGCTAACAGCTACGTCAAAGTCAATCTGAGTATTTTCGGACTCTACCCAAGGGAGCACACGCCCTCCATTCCGCCCGAGGGGATGCTGCTGGGGCGTTTGATCTACGAGATGTCTTCGTGGACGCGGGCCATTGTAATTCCGTTGTCGATCGTGCATGCGATGAATCCGCAGCGTCCGGTTCCGGCGGGGTTCAGCGTGGACGAACTGCTGGCTCCCGGGGTGCCGCTGAGTTTTCCAAACGACGAAGGGTTTTGGAGCTGGCGCAATTTCTTTCTACTCGCTGACAAGTTTGTGAAGTTCTATGAGCGCCACGAATTTCTTGGCCTGCGGCAAAAGGCCATTCGCCGGGCCGAGCAGTGGATTCTGGAGCGCACTCGTTATACGGATGGTCTGGCGGCGATTTATCCGCCGATGTTTTACGTCATCATGGCGTTGGATCTGTTAGGTTATCCGCAGGATCATCCCGACGTCGTCGAAGCGCGGCAGCAGTTCTTTAATCTGCTGGTGGACGATGAGCGCGGTTTCTATTTCCAGCCATGCTTCTCGGTGGTGTGGGACACCGGCATTGCGGCGTACGCGCTGGCTGAGTCCGGATGGGTGCCGGATCACGCTATGGCGCGGTCCGTCGACTGGCTGCTGACCAAGGAAGTCCGGCGGCGCGGTGACTGGAGCGTAAAGCGGCCCCGCGTCGAACCATCGGGCTGGTATTTTGAATTCGCCAACGAGTTTTATCCGGACATCGATGACACGGCGCAGGTGCTGTTGGCGCTGGCGAAGGCGCGAGGAACGGACGGCCTCAAACAAGACGCTTGCTTGCGGCGCGCGGTGGACTGGCTGCTGGCTATGCAATCGAAAGACGGCGGCTGGGCGGCCTTCGATGTCGATAACAACTGGCAGTTTTTGAGCTCTGTGCCGTTTGCCGATCACAATGCGATGCTCGATCCGACGTGTCCGGATATCACGGGGCGCGTGCTCGAGGCCCTGGTGGCTTGCGGGGTGAAGCGCGAGCACCAGGCAGTGCGGCGCGGCGTGGAATATCTCCAGCGCACCCAGGAGGCCGATGGCAGTTGGGCCGGGCGTTGGGGCGTCAATTATATCTACGGCACGTTCCTGGCGCTACGCGGCCTGCAAGCGGCCGGCGAGAGCGATCGCGAAGCTTACATTCTGCGCGCGGGCGAATGGCTGCGTTCCCTGCAGAACGCCGATGGTGGATGGGGCGAGAGTTGCGCTGGATATGCGCAGAATACTTTTGTCGAGGCTCCTAGCGCTCCCTCGCAAACCGCGTGGGCGATTCTGGGGCTGCTAGCCTCTGGCGACACGCATAGCGGCAGCGTGCAGCAGGGGATTGAATATTTGATGGACACGCAGCGGCCCGATGGCGGCTGGAACGAGACATTATCCACGGGCACCGGTTTTCCCGGCGTCTTCTACTTGCAGTACCACTATTATCGCCACTCGTTCCCGGTGCTGGCGCTGTCCACCTATCTAAAAACGAGAAGTGCAAACGGAGTTGACCGATCATGAGAGTTCCGCTATCCCAGGTAGCCGATATGGCGACTTACATCGCCAAGAACAAGCTGCGTCCCAAGCCGGAGTGGCAGAAGAATGTCGCCCCGACAGAGGACCTGTCGAATCCTTTTAAGATCGTCCACACGCAGATTCCGTCGGCGAAGAGCGAACGCAAGCCGCATCCCATGATCAACAAGCGTTTTCCGCTGGTGATGATGCTGGAGCCGCTGCATGCCTGCAACCTGACGTGCACGGGGTGCGGACGCATTCGCGAGTACGAAGACAGCATTCGCGACCGGGTTTCGCTGGAGAATTGCCTGAAGGCGGTGGACGAATGCGGCGCGCCCATGGTGTCGATCTGCGGCGGCGAGCCTCTGCTGTTGCCCGATATTGGCCAAATGTGCGCGGAAATTTTGAAGCGCGGGCGTTACATTCAGCTGTGCACGAACGGCATGTTCCTGCGCAAACGGCTGAAGGACTTCACTCCGCATCCTAACCTGGTGTTCAACATTCATCTGGATGGCATGGAGAAGAATCACGACATTGCTGTGGAGCGCGAGGGGGTTTTTAAAGAAGCGATCGATGGCGTGAAGGCGGCTAAGGAAGCTGGTTTCAAAGTGTTCTCCAATACGACGGTCTTCAAAGAGACCGACATGAAGGAGATCTGGGAGCTATTCGAATATCTGGAGACGTTTGGCGTCGATGGCCACTCGATTTCGCCGGGTTATGGGTACTCCGCGGTAAACGATCGCGAAATGTTTCTAACGCGCGAAGACGTTTACGAAAAATTCAAAGACATCGGTAAGATGGCGAAGCGTTTTCCGCTGGTCTCCTCGCCGGTGTACATGGACTTTCTCAAAGGCGAGCGCGAACTGCCGTGCACGGCCTGGGGCATGCCGACGTACAACGTCAAAGGCTGGAAGGGTCCGTGCTATTTGATCACGGACGGCCACTACAATACCTTCGAAGAGCTGATGACCAAAACGCAGTGGGAAAATTACGGCACGGGCAACGATCCGCGCTGCGCGGACTGCATGGTGCATTGTGGCTATGAGCCGTCGTCGGCGTATGGCGTGAATTCGAAAATGATGGATCCGTTTAAGTCGCTGAGCTGGCTGTTGAGTTGAAGGATGAAACCCGTTCTGGTAACGGGAGCCAGCGGATTTGTCGGCTGGCATGTGGCGCGGCATTTGCTGGAGCGAGGCGAGCGGGTGCGGGCCTTGGTGCGCGACCCGGTTCGCAGCGCACAGGCGCTGGCGGAGTTGGCGGGAATCGAGACGGTGCCGGGTGACTTGCGGGATGAAGATTCCTTGGTCCGGGCAGTCGCGAGTTGCGGCACTGTTTATCATGTTGCAGCGGATTACCGGTTGTGGGCGCCGCGGCCGGAAGAAATGTACCGCTCAAACGTGGACGGCACGCGCAATTTGCTAGCCGCCGCGCGGAAAGCGGGAGTGGAACGGTGTGTATACACCAGCACCGTTGGCTGTATCGGAATGCGGAAGGGCGAACTGGGTTCCGAGGACACGCCGGCCGGCCTGGAGGAAATGCAGGGGCCTTACAAACGCTCCAAGTTCCTGGCTGAAGAAGTCGCGCTGGAATTCGCCGGCGGCGGATTTCCGGTGGTGATTGTGAATCCGACGGCCCCGCTGGGGGATCATGATTTCCGGCCGACGCCGACGGGGAAGATCGTGGTGGACTTCTTGCGCGGAGCGATGCCGGCGTATTTGGATACCGGTTTGAACGTGGTTTACGCGGGTGATGTGGCGGCGGGTCATCTGCAGGCGTGCGAACGCGGGCGGGTGGGCGAGCGTTACATTTTAGGGGGCGAGAATTTGACGCTCCAGCAGATTTTTGGAAAGCTCGAAGAAGTAACGGGAATGCGGGCGCCCACGTTGAGAATTCCTTATGCGGTAGCTTACGCGGCGGGAGTGGCCTCGACGGGTTGGGCGGCCCTGACTGGCAAGGAGCCGCGAGCGCCGCTCGATGGTGTGCGCATGGCGCGCAAGAAGATGTGGGTGCGGCATGACAAAGCCGCGCGCGAGTTGGGGTATTCGGCGAGACCGGCGGCTGAGGCGCTGCGTCACGCGGTGGAGTGGTTCCGAGCGAACGGATATTGTGAAGACCTGGCTGCTGGTAGCCGCCGAACGGCGTGAGTTCGATGGGATTCGGAAGCGAATGGGTAAAACCGTAGAGGTGCGCTGGCGCGGAGCAAGGTTTGCCAGGGAAGCGAATTGGCGAGGGGATCATTGGTTCATGGTGGCTAACGGTCCGGGCGCTGCCCTTGTGAATGAGGCCTTGTCGGAGCAGATTATGTTAGGTGCGAAGCGCGAGAATATCGGCGGGATGATCAGCACCGGTTTATGCGGAGCCCTCGACCCGGCTCTGCGCGTGGGCGATATCGTGGTGCCCGCGGGCGCGGCGATCGAGACCCCGTCCGCATGCATCCGGGGCGCGGTTCACTCCATCGATCATGTGGCCGTGACGCCCCTTGAAAAGCGCACTCTGCGCAACGCAACGGGCGCGATTGCCGTCGATATGGAAGCGGCCGCGGTAGAGAAAAAAGCCGCCGAGTGGAAGGTTCCGTTCGTATGTATTCGCGCCGTGTCAGATCGCGCCGGCGAGACTCTGCCGCTGGATTTCAATCGCTATCGCAATAGGCGCGGAGATTTCTCACGAACCAGGATTGCGTTGGCGGCCATGGCGCATCCCTTCACGGTGATGCCACAATTGATTGAATTCGACCGGAACTGCCGCAGGGCCGCCGATGCCCTGGGAGATTTTCTTGCCGACTGCCGATTCTAAACTCGTGACCGCCGAAGTCGCCCTCGCGACCATGCACGCCGCTGTTTATAAGGGCGCCAGCGTGGTGAAGGTGGAATCAATTCCGGTTCCTGAAATCGGCGCCGGTGAGGTTCTGATTCGCGTCGAAAGCTGCGGGATCTGTCCCACCGATCTGAAGAAGATAGCGTACAACCTCTTGCCGGGGCCACGGGTTTACGGGCATGAAACCGCGGGCGTCATCGCGGCGGTGGGCGCAGGCGTGACCAAGTATAAGCCCGGCGAACGCGTGATTGTATTCCACCACATTCCTTGCGGGAAATGTTTTTATTGCCGCAAGAAGTTATATGCGCAGTGCCCGGTGTATAAGAAGGTTGGTGTCACCGCTGGGTACGAGCCTGCGGGCGGCGGATTCTCGCAATACGTACGCGTGATGGATTGGATTGTCGAGCGGGGCATCGAGAAAATTCCGGATGGTGTTTCTTTTGACGCCGCCTCTTTTGTAGAGCCGGTGAACACCTGCTTGAAAGGCATGAAGCTGCTGGACCCGCAACCCGGCGATGTTGTGGCAATCCTGGGGCAAGGTCCGGTGGGTTTGATTTTCACAATGATGGCCGCACGCGAGAGCTTGCGCGTAGTCGCCACGGACACCTTTGAATCGCGCCGCAAGTTGGCGCGAAAGTTCGGCGCGCAGGAGACTTTCGATCCGCGCGATGCGGCGTTAGAGGCCAGTGTCAAGCAAATGACCGAGGGACGTGGGGCGGATCTGGTGATTATCGCGGCGTCGGCCAAAGGAATTGTGGAACAAGCGGTGGCGATTTCGCGGCCGGGTGCGCGTATTTTGCTGTTCGCGCAGACTTCGCACCAGGAGCGCATCGAAGTTTCAGGTGCGGATATTTGCATGGGCGAAAGGGTGCTGTGCGGTTCTTACAGCGCCTCCGTGGATGTACAAAAGGAATCCGCGGAGCTGGTTTTTTCGGGCGCGCTGCCTGTGGAAGAATTGATTTCACACCGATATTCATTAAGCGATATTCATGTTGGGATTGAGCAGGCGTTGCATCCCGGCGCGGAATCATTGAAGATCGTAGTACAGCCCCAGAGGTGAGAACAGAGTGACTGAGCAGATGACCGCGGCCGTGCTGTACGGTAAAGAGCAGCTGCAAATCGAAATCGTGGATGTGCCTAAGCTCGGCCCGGGCGACGTGCTGGTGCGCGTGCGCGCGGCGCTCACTTGCGGCACTGACGTAAAGGTCTTCCGCCGCGGATATCACGCGCGCATGATTACGCCTCCCGCGCTATTTGGGCACGAGCTGGCGGGCGACATTGTGGCCATGGGCGATCAGGTCACCGGCTTCCGCATCGGGCAACGCGTGATGGCGGCGAATTCGGCGCCTTGCGGCGATTGCTACTACTGCAAGCGCCAGCAGGAAAATCTGTGCACCGATCTGCTGTTTAATAATGGCGCGTACGCGGAATATATTCGCATCCCGGAACGCATCGTCCGCAAGAACCTTCACCTTTTGGAAGACCATGTCGGTTATCAGGACGCGGCGCTGGCGGAGCCGCTGGCTTGTGTGCTGCGCGGCTTGGAAGAGAGTAATGTCCGCCCTGGAGATACCGTGGCGGTGATTGGGCTCGGTCCCATCGGAATCATGTTTGTGCGTTTGGCCAAAGCGGTCTACGGCGCGCGCGTGATCGCCATCGGACGCCGCCAGCCGCAACTGGATCGTGCAGCGCGCATGGGCGCCGATGAATTGATCGTCAATACGGATGGTGCGGACGTGGTTGGCGCGGTGAAGGCAATGACGGAAGGACGCGGCGCGGATGTTGTGATTGAAGCAGTGGGCCTGCCGGAACTGTGGCAATTGGGGACGCGTCTGCTGCGGCGCGGAGGCGTGGTCAATTTCTTCGGCGGCTGTGCCAGCGGAACCGAGGTGAACCTCGACACGCACCTGCTGCATTATTCCGAAATCACTTGCAAGGCTAGTTTCCATCACACTCCGGCGCTGATCCGCAAGGCGCTGGACGTGGTAGGGCGGGGCTATGTTACGGCCAAGGACTTGGTCAACGGCGTGGAGCCGCTCGCCAATTTGCTGGAAGTGATGCAGCATCTGATGAGCCACAACGGACACTTGAAGACGGCGATCATTCCCTGATTGCGCCGGAACGCACCGTGTTTCTCGGCCCTACCGACTTCCTGAAAAATCCGGAACAGTTGCAGCGGGCATGGCCCCGCGAGGACGCGCTGGCTTATACGCGCTGGCTCGCTACTCATCATTACGAGAACTTTCAAGTGGTCAGTTTCCTGTTGCCCAAGCGTCTGCATCAGGATTTTTATAACGTCTATGCATTCTGCCGCTGGTCAGACGATTTGGGCGATGAGATGGGCGATCCGCAGGAGAGTTTGCGGCTGCTCTCCTGGTGGCGTGGCGAATTGCAGGCGATGTACGCGGGGCAGGCGAGGCATCCTGTGTTCGTGGCTCTCCAGGAGACAGCGGCGGAGCATCTTTTGCCGATCGAGCCGTTCGATCACTTAGTCCAAGCCTTCGAGCAGGATCAAACGGTCACGCGCTATCGCAATTTCGAGGAACTGTTTGAGTACTGCCGTTATTCCGCAAACCCTGTCGGGCGGCTGGTGTTGGGGTTGTGCGGCTATCACGACGCGGAACGGCAGGCGCTCTCCGATGCCACTTGCACGGCGCTGCAGCTTGCCAATTTTTGGCAGGATGTGATTGTCGATCTGCTAAAGGACCGGGTCTATCTTCCTCTGGATGTCATGCAGCGGCAGGGCTATCCCCTGGAGGATCTGTTTGCGCGGCGTTTCGACGACCGCTTCCGGGGCGCGATGAAGGAGGCTGTGGGCGTGGCGCGGGAGTTGTTTTTAAGAGGGCTGCCGCTGGCAGGGCAAGTGGACCGGCGTCTGGCGATCGATCTCGATTTGTTCAGCCGCGGCGGCCTGAAGATTCTGGAGAAGATTGAACGCCAGAATTACGACGTGCTGCGGGCGCGGCCGGTGATTTCCAAAACCGAGCGCGTGGGATTGCTGCTGGGGGCGATCACACGGCGGGCTTTTTCGCGGGCGGCATGACCATTCAGGAATCCTACACCTGGTGCGAAGGCGTCGCGCGCACTCAGGCTAAGAATTTCTACTATTCATTTCTACTGCTCTCGAAGCCGCAGCGGCGCGCGATGTGCGCCATCTACGCCTTCATGCGTTACTGCGACGATTTGAGCGACGATGACGGCATTGCAGACCGTCCGGCGGCCATGGCGCGCTGGCGTATGGATCTGGAAGCTGCATTCGCGGGGCGGGCGGCCGATCATGCGGTTTGGCCCGCCTTCATCGACGCTGTCACGCGCTACAAAATTCCGCATCAATACTTCTACGACATGATCGATGGAGTCAGCTCCGATCTTGAGCCCCGGCGTATCCGCACTTTCGAGGAGCTCTACGATTACTGCTATCACGTGGCGAGCGTGGTGGGACTCACGATCATCCACATTTTTGGCTTTGAATCGCAAGACGCGATCACACTAGCCGAGAAATGCGGGATCGCATTCCAGCTCACCAATATTTTGCGCGATGTTCGCGAAGACGCGGAGAAACATCGCGTGTACCTGCCGGCCGAGGATTTCGCGCGCTTTCAAGTGTCTCCGGAGACCTTCGAGCCGCGCGACCGCTTCCACCAACTCATGAAATTCGAGGCTCAGCGCGCTCGCGAATATTACCGGGAGTCGGCTCCGCTGACGGGCTTGGTCGATGCGCGCAGCCGTTCGTCCATGCGGGCGCTGATTGGCATCTATTCGCGCCTGCTCGATCGCATCGTAGCGTCGAACTACGACGTGCTGACGCAACGCGTGCGCGTCCCCACCTGGGAAAAACTGTGGGTACTGATGCGTAGCGCGTGCTAACGTTGGATCAAGAATGTACTGGAGTGCGATTGGCGCGATCCTTTTGGCCTTGGCGGTGATCATTGGTGCGTTTGGCGCGCATGCTTTGGGCGATCGCCTCGACGCCTACTCGAAAGGCGTCTACGAAACTGGCGTGATGTATCATTTTTTCCACGCCCTGGGACTACTGGTAGTTTCTTTCCTCCCACGAATGGGCGCACTCAGCGCCGGACGCGCCGGGTGGATCTGCGGATTGCTCGTGGTTGGCGTGGTCTTGTTTTCCGGCAGTCTTTACTGGCTGGCCATTAGCGGAGTGCGGATGCTGGGAGCCGTCACACCCTTCGGTGGGCTGGCGTTCATCGCGGCCTGGGCGCTGTTGGCGTTCTGGTTACTGCGCCCGAACGCTTAAGGCACCACCTTCTTTTTTTTGATCCATTCGATCACCGCGTCGCGCTGCAGGGGGCCCGTCTGCGGAAACCGCAGCCCCGTGGCATTCAACTGATCTTTGTCGGATTGATTGGCGGCCGTGAAGTCGCTGGTGGCAACTGTATATTCCCGGCCGGGTTCCACCGGATAGCGCGTGGTGATCGACGGCGGAAGCTCGCTGCCTTTGAATTTCCCGAGCACGATGTAATTGTCGAACGGCAGGATGTTCCACACGGTTCGAGCCAGGATGCGTCCCTGCGGCATAGTGTCCCGGACATTGCCAGGATTGATCCAGGCAATATCCGCGCCGCTCTGCTCAGCCATGGCGCGCTCAATCATCTTCCGTAATTCAGGGTTGTTGCGTTCCAGGCGCGTGGTCGATTCGCCGATGGAAACGTCCACCAGCTTCGAAACCTTGCTCTCCCATTTCGCCACTTCGCGGGCAACGTCCGGCGCGGGTGGAATCTTCGAGTCAATAGGAAGCTTGGTCCATTCAGCGGAGAGAACTTTTTTCGCGGCCACATCCAGTTTTAAATCCAGGCGCCCCAATTGAACTCCGTTGGCACGAACCAGCACCGCCACACGCCCGTCGAGTTTTATCATGGCCTGGTAGCCTTCGTGACTGTGGCCGGCGACGACGACAGAGACCTCCGGAACCTGTTTAAGGATTTCGTTCACTTCAGTATCGTCGTGGATGTGCCCCAAGACAACGATCAGGTCAGTGCGATCGTGCAGCTCGCGAGCATATTTGCGAACTGTCTCCACCACCGGCAGAGTGTGCCAGGGGCCGGCGCTTTCTTTGGTGATTACGGTGCCCACCAAGTCTCCTAAAATCGCACCGATGATCCCGACGCGGATGCCTCCGGCGGTTTGGATCACATATGGCCAGGTCATCGTCTTGCCATCCGCGTCAACGAGGTTCGCTGACACGATTGGAAATCGCGCGATGTGGAAAAACTCCTGGACGCGGCGCCATCCATAATCGAATTCATGGTTTCCCAGCGCACTGACATCGATACCGAGCAAATTGGCAATCTGATAAATGGGCGCGCCGTGGAACAGCGTCGAAACCGGAGTCCCTTGCACCAGGTCGCCCGCGTTGAGATACAGGCAGGCGGCGCACTGCGATTTCTGCCGGCGGACCTCCGTAGCCAAGCGTGCGAAGCCCCCGTTATCGCGGTCATCCGGCAACAGGTGCGCATGCAAATCATTGGAATGCAGGATAGTAAGCGTCTTGACCTGCGCCGCCAGGGGCATTACGC
>JALYJH010000025.1 GCA_030775415.1 Acidobacteriota bacterium
AGGTATACATAGCGACGGCCGGTCCCGTCGTGAAAGCCGTCGCCGAAAGCGACCGGCGCGCGGAATTGCGCCGCCCGGGCATCATGAAAGCGCTTGCAGACGATCCGCTGTCGGAAGAACGCGCTGCCTGGTTTGCGGAGAATCGCGCCGCGCATATTATCGTCGCCGCGCGTGTCGGAAATAACGATGCTTTTTCGAATGAAGCCGAGACTCGACGGCTGGAGCACGATAGCTCCATGGACTCCGGCCACGGAAGGATCAAACTGAGCGCCTATTTCCCGCCTACGTCTACGGACCCGCATCTATACTTCGCCTTCCCGCGGGAACAAGTGTCGCCCAGCGACAAAATCGTAAGCTTCGAGCTGTATCTGCCGGGCACGCAGGGCCCCAACCGGACCCTGCATTTTAAAGTTAAAGATCTGTTGGTTGACGGCAAGCTGGAGCTATAGCCAGGACTCATCGTCTCATCATTAAAAGATGGGGCTTGACGATTCTCAACGGGCCTCGGTGGTCTGCTATACTTTTGGTTTAGATTCCTAGCCCTTGCGCCTTCGCTGTAGCGTTGCGCGTGTCTAAGAAGGAATAAGATGCCGAAACGCACATTTCAGCCGAATAATCGTAAACGCGCGAAAGTACACGGGTTCCGTGAGCGCATGAAGACCAAAAACGGGCGCGCTGTCCTCAGCCGCCGCCGCGCGCGCGGCCGCCACAAACTGACCGTGAGCGACGAGAGAGCCGTCCGCTACGCCAAGGCCACCAGTTAAAGCCGCCTCCGGCGGTGCGCTGGGGTTCCCGCAAACTGCGCGGATTCTGCGTTCCTCCGAATTCCGAGCCGTCTATGACAACGGTATCCGCCTTTCTGGTCCCTTATTCGCAGCGTTTTGCCTGGAGCGTCCGGACCCGGCGCGAGGCTCTGCCCGCCTTGGCCTCACCGTCCCCCGTGCGATCGGCGGATCCGTGGTGCGTAATCGTATCAAGCGCCGTATTCGGGAAGCTTTCCGGATGCACCGCTCCGAAATCGGACGGCAGTGGGATATCGTGGTCAATCCGCGGCGCGCGGCCTTGGGCGCGTCGTTTCCTGAAATCGAGCGGGCTTTGCGGAAAGTAATCGAGAAATGCGGATCTTAGTGGTGGGTGTATTACGTCTCTATAAGCGATGGCTCTCGCCATGCTTGCCCTCCGCCTGCCGCTTTCATCCAACCTGTGCTGAATACATGATGCAGGCGGTGGAAAAGCACGGCGTGGCGCGGGGCGTGTGGCTCGGGACCCGGCGCTTGCTGCGCTGCCATCCATTCCATGAAGGGGGATTCGATCCCGTTCGCTAGGTTTTCGCTGCTATGAAAAAAGAATTAACCATGGAAGTGCGGCTGCTGATCGCCTTTGTGCTGATGGGATTGGTATTGCTGGTCAGCCAATATTTCATCAAGCCGGCTCCGGCACCCACGGCGACGAAAGTGGGTGCGGCGAAAAGTGCTCAGCCGGTTACGGCGGCCGAAGTCGAAAAGCCCGGCGCGATTATTCCTTCTACACAGAAGCAGAAAACCGCTGAAACCCTGGATGCCGTGCAAGCATCCGGCGAAGAAATCGTTCCGGTGGACACCGACGTTTATCACGTGGTTTTTTCCAATCGTGGCGCCGTAGTGCTGAGCTGGGTTCTGAAAAATTACCATTCAGGGAACGGCAAGCCTCTGGAACTGGTATACCAACCCGCGAAGGATCGCGTTCCCTTACCGTTCTCGATTGAGGTTAAGGGACAGACGCTGGCCACTGACCCTAACAGGGCATTGTTCAAGACCGTCCGTTCCGGAGACGGGCTCGAAGTATCCTTCGAATTTTCTGACGGCCACGCGCTGACAAAGAAGTCTTTTCACTTCACTAAGGCGAGTTACCTGGTGAACGTCACGTCTGAAGTCACGCAGAATGGCACGGCGGTTCCCCATCAACTCACCTGGCGCGGCGGTTTTGGCGATCCCACGGTACGTAATCCCGAGTCCGTCCAGCATGCCCTCTACTACGATGTAGCAAATTCCAAGCTGAAATCCATCGCGTTTGGCGACGCTAAGAACGGTCCGGTCTCCGTCAGCGGCCAGTTTTCCTTTGTAGGCATCGAGGACAGCTATTTTACGGCGGTGTTCCTGCCCGGGGACAAACCTTCCATCGAACAAACTACCTTCGCCGATGCGGTCCCTAACATTGACGGCAAAGACGAGAAGCGCGTCGGCGTCGGAGTAGGCGGCGACGGCCTCAATTCGCTTTCTCTTTTCGTCGGACCCAAGGATACAGACTTGCTTCGAAAGGTTAACCCGAAGCTGGAGCAAGTAGTCGACTGGGGCTTCTTCGGCGTGATCGCGAAGCCGCTGTTCTTAGTGCTCAACTGGACTTCAGATCATCTGGTGCACAACTATGGCTGGGCGATCGTGCTCGTGACTCTGGCGATCAACATGTTGCTGTTCCCGCTGAAGATCACGGGAATGAAGTCCTCCAAAAAGATGCAGGCGTTGCAGCCCCAAATCAAGGCCATCAACGACAAGTACAAGGGCATCTCCATGAAGGATCCGCGCAAGACCGAGCAGAACCAGGAAGTGATGGATCTGTATAAGAAAAACGGCGTGAATCCGGTGGGTGGATGCCTACCCATGCTGCTGCAGCTTCCCTTTTTATGGGCCTTCTACAAAGTTTTAGGTGTTGCCATCGAGATGCGCGGCTCGCATTGGCTGTGGGTTAGCGATCTTTCGCAGCCGGAATCGCTAGCCATTCACTTGTTGCCGTTGCTGCTGGTCGCCACGCAATTCCTGATGCAGCGCATGACTCCGCAGCCGGGCGTGGATCCCGCCCAGGCAAAAATGATGATGTTTATGCCGCTGATGTTCGGCTACATGTTCTACTTTGCATCGGCCGGACTGGTACTATACTGGTTAACCGGCAACGTGGTGGGCATCGTCCAGCAGTGGCTATTGAATAAAACTATGCCCGCGCCTGAAGTGACGCCGCCGGTTCCTATCAAGAAGGGCAGGAAATAAATTTTGGCCCCAAAGAAATATACGGTCGCGGAAACCGCGCCGCGCATCGAAGAATTCCTCAGTCACGTTTTTAAGCTGGCCGGATTTCAACTTTCGTTTACCGTGGCAGAGGGCGAGACGCCGCATCCAGATTTCGAGAATCCGGATTTGATGGTGCGCTTCACCGGCCCTGACGTCGACCTACTGCTCTCGAATAAAGCCGAGCTGCTGCTTGCGCTGGAGCAGTTGACGATGGAAGCGATCGGCATGGCTCCGGAGGAACATTCGCGGATTTGCTTCGATGCCAACGATCGCCGCATCCTGCGCATTGAAGAGCTCCGGATGAGCGCGCAAGCGGCCTGCGAGCGGGTCAAGAAATCGCGCCAGCCGTTTCACTTCAGCCCGATGAACAGCCGTGAGCGTCGTATTTTGCACTTATCTCTGCGCGATGAAACCGATGTGCGCAGCGAGAGCGTGGGCGAGGGCCCAATTCGCCAGGTGGTGATCGTCCCCGCGGAAATGAAAACGCTTCCCGAGCCGGTGATTCCTCCCAAGCCGCGGCCGGAGCTGGATTCGACCGGTGGGCGCCCGGGAGGTTCCCGCGATCGGGGCCGTGGTGGCCGCGACGGCGATCGTCGAGGTGGTCCGCCATCACGCGGTGGTCCACGGGGGCCCCGCCGTGATTTCCGGTAAGTGAATCTCAAGGACACGATTGCCGCGGTTTCCACTCCGCCGGGGCGCGGCGGTATCGGCGTGGTACGCATTTCGGGGCGCGATGCGCGAGTCATCGCAACCGCAATGCTGCGCTTCCCTCCGGGAACGGAGCCTGCATGGGAGCCCTGGTCGGCGTTTCTCGCGGAACTTCCTGACGTAGGAGGCCACGCGGTGGATCAAGTCGTAGTCACGTACTTCAGAGCTCCTCGTTCTTATACCGCCGAGGACATAGTCGAGATTTCATGTCACGGTTCGCCGGTCGTCCTGCGCTATGCGCTTGAGCGTGCCTGCGCCTGGGGAGCACGGCTCGCCGAGCCCGGCGAATTTACGCTGCGCGCGTATCTTAATGGCCGCATCGACCTGCCGCGCGCGGAGGCAGTGCGCGATTTAATCGACGCCACCACGCTTTATCAGGCCCGCATTGCAGCGCAGCAAATTGGCGGCTCAGTTTCCTTGCGGCTGAAGCCGCTGAAGGAGCAATTACTCGAATTGATTGCACTGCTCGAAGCGGGCATCGATTTCGCCGAGGACGACATCAGCGTCGCGCCGCCCGAAGAAATTCTGCGCAGAATCGAGCCGATGCTGGCCGGAGTGCGCGCGCTGATCGCGAGTTTCGCCTACGGGAAGCTGGTACATCAAGGGTTCACGCTAGCCATCGTCGGACGCCCGAACGTAGGCAAAAGCAGTTTGTTCAACCGGCTGTTGGAACAAGACCGCGCCATCGTCACTGACGTCCCTGGTACCACGCGCGATCTAGTTTCAGAGACAGCAGTGATCGAAGGAATTCCTGTAAGATTCGTCGACACGGCAGGCATTCGCACGGGCCAGGACGTCGTAGAAAAGTTGGGCATCGAACGCAGCTATCAGGCAATGGCCGACGCTGACCTAACTGTGGTGGTGGTGGATCTCTCGATGCCCCTTGAAACGTCAGACCACCAGTTAATAGAAAAAGCGCAACAACAGGGCAAACAATTGGTCGCGGGAAACAAGTACGATTTGCCTACGCGCGCGAACTACCCCGACGCGCTACCCGTTTCCGCGCTCACTGGCGAAGGGCTCATGGAACTCCGCCGGGCCGTCATCGATGCGGTGGCTCCGCGCGGGCGACTGGAGCAGGAAGGTGGATTCATCACGAGCCTGCGCCACGAACAACTCTTGCAAGAAACGGCCCAGGCTTTGGAGCAAGCGCAAACTGCGGCCGCGCTCGGCATTCCGCACGAGATGTTGCTGCTCGATTTGTATGCGGCGCTGCGTCCCATCGACGGCATCACCGGCGCTACCACAGCGGACGATATTCTGAATAGAATTTTTTCAACCTTCTGCATCGGCAAGTAAGGCAATATGACCCAACGTGGATCTGAGTTGCGAGCCATGTTTTCTTTAGCCACGCCGCTGGTGCTCACCGAATTGGGCTGGATGGCGATGGGTATTGTCGACACCATGTTTGTCGGGCGCGTGAGTGCGGAGGCCATCGGAGCGGTGAGTCTTGGCACCTCAGTGTACTACGCCATTGCGGTTTTCGCCAGCGGCCTGTTGTATGGACTCGACACCCTGGTTTCGCAATCTTTCGGCGCGGGTAATCGCGACGATTGCCATCATTCACTGATTAATGGCATCTGGCTGTCGCTATTTCTAATACCCGGCGTGATGGGTTTTGTGTGGCTGATGGTTCCAGTAATGTCGCGATTTGGCATTAATGCAAGCGTGCTGCGCGATACCACTCCTTACATACGTGCATTGAATTGGAGCGCGCCTCCGCTCATATTATTTTTTTGTTTGCGGCGCTATCTCCAATCGATAGGGGTCGTCCGCCCAATTCTACTTGTCTCGATCACAGCGAACCTGGTTAACGCCCTCGGCAACTGGATCTTTGTGTTCGGTAATTTAGGGGCGCCGCGGCTCGGGGCGGTAGGCGCGGGCTGGTCGACCTGCGTATCGCGCGTCTACATGCTGGCTGCGATCGTTCTGGTCATTTGGCGCCGCGACCCGAAAGCCTTCGCCGGAAGCTGGCGGCCAGACTTTCCGCGTATTGGCAGGCTTCTGAAACTTGGCCTGCCCGCTGCAGGACAAATTGGTTTGGAAACCTCCGTGTTCGCGACGGTGACCATTCTGATTGGCAAGCTCACTGCTGATATATTAGCGGGACATCAGATCGCGCTGACGGTGGTTTCGACAACTTTCATGGTGCCGCTAGGCATCAGTTCGGCTGCCGCCGTGCGTGTGGGACACGCCATCGGAAGACGCGATCCGGAAGGTGCTTCGCGAGCTGGATCGACCGCCTTGGCGTTGGGCGCAGGCGCGATGTCTTTAGGAGCGCTGGCGATGCTACTCGCTCCCCAGTCCATCGCGCGCCTGTTCACTCCTCAAGCTGCGATCATTGCAGCCGCTGCACCGTTGCTGCGTGTCGCGGCGTTCTTTCAACTCTTCGACGGCTTGCAAGTGACCGCTACCGGAGCCCTGCGCGGAGCGGGCGACACCCACACGCCGATGCTGTGCCATTTCGTTGGCTATTGGATTTTAGGTTTGCCGCTGGGCGTGTTCCTGTGTTTTCGTGAGTCGTTGGGCGCGGTCGGTTTGTGGATAGGGCTTTCAATGGGATTGATCGTGATCGGAATCGTACTGCTGTGGTTCTGGCGACGAACAGCGCGCCGTCTTCGCAGAACGGTACGCACACTCAATTGAGTTCAACGCGTGCTCCGGTGTTACAATGGAGAAACTCACCGCAAGATCCATGGCCAGGTAGCTCAGTTGGTAGAGCGCAGCCCTGAAAAGGCTGGCGTCGGCGGTTCAAGTCCGTCCCTGGCCACCACTTTTATAAAGCACTTGAGTGGTCTTTCCGCAATTTAGCCCGGACACATTCGGACAGGGTTTGTCCATCCGCGCATTCCGTGAACTTGCTACTTATTTAATCGTCGGCGCGTATGAAAGGCCGCGGGGTTGGCCCGATTCATCCAAGTACTTCTGCTCTTCGGCGTTAATGGCCTTCCCCGTCTCCAGATTCACGTGAATGTGATACCCTTTGGTGCCCGCGCGCACGCTGCGGTCCACTGACCTCTCACCCTCATTGCAGGTTTCCTCGCGTGTCAGGAAGGTAGTGTTCTCGGGCATGTTGTTGAACGTCATCGCCAGCGACCATGATCGCGTAAAGACGGTTGGGCCGTCGATAGTTGCTTGGTGGTACATAGTGTTCTGGTCCACTATTCGGTGACGCGCAATTCGCTGTGCCAAGTACCATGCTTGTCGAACCAGCAGTTGCCAGAGTTATGGTCGGTTTAGACCACCAGCTCGGACTTAGTAACCTCGAGCTGAGTGCGACCGTTCGGCGCTCGTTTTTCGGCGTGGAAGTGCGGGCCCACTTAGAGATTCTGATACGAGAACCGGCAAATATCTCTCGCTCAGCGCGATTGTTAACGGCGATTACCGGCACCTGTTTGGCGCCTTTGTTACTTTTTCAAAGACCCAAGCGAGTCCGTACCATCTTAGAAGACCCAATTCGTCGCACGCTAGAACACGTTTAAAAAGGGTAAACTCTCCATCACGCCCAAACTAGGTTCGAGGGGAGCGGTTACGCCTTAACGTGATTCAAAGACTGTGGTGATAGGAGACCGATGCTGCTCATCTCCGCCGGGCGACTTCGACCTCGATACATTCTGACATCACATCCAGAAACTTTTGGTAATTCGCCTCACCGATTACAAAAGGATTCGGCTCCCCGTCCTTACGGGACGCCAGCTTATCCACTTTCGCCTGAATCGGATCCATAAACGGGTGATTCTGGATTTCTACGTCGACTTTCGCCTTCTTAGTTTCTTCCTTGAAGTGCGCAATCGATTTCAGATACGTCTGCAGACCTTCATCCGGTATGCCCGCCGGAACCAAGATGGTGCCTGCGTAAATTGCGGCCATATGTGTCTTGCCGTTATCTTTTACCGGGAAAATGAAGCCCATCGATCCAGGCGTGTGTCCGGGAATGGCAAATGGCATCACCTTAAGGTCCCCCAGAACCACCGGCTGGCCTTCAACGATCACCTGGTCATGGTTGGGCAATACCGGCGGCGGCCCTTTTTTCCCGCCACCGCGCCCCGGCGGAGGATTTTCGATTAAATTCCAATCCGCCACAGAGATATAGATCTTGGAGCCATAATGCTCCTGCATGTAGGGCGTTCCGCCAAAATGATCTAAATGGCCATGTCCCACCAGAACGATCTTCACGTTGGCTGGGTCCAAACCCAGCTTTTTAAAACCGGGAAGGAGTTGGCTGTCCACCTGATTCGGCAGCAGTGAATCGATCATTAGCAGCCCGTCAGAAGTTTGAATCACGTAGACCACCGTCCCGGCATTGCCGATGGTGTAAACGTTATCGAAGATCTTGGCGGGAGTAATCGGAGGATCGCTCGGTGCAATGCCGTGGTGGTCTTCGCAGAAAAAATGCTCTTCCTCCGCCCACATCGTACCAGCGGTCTTTTTGGTTTTCTCAAGCATCGCCTTGACCTGGGCCGAATCCGGTTTCGCCGGCGCAGCGGGCGCTTGCGCTTTCGTACACCAGGGAAGAGCCAGCGCGAGGATAGTTATACCACCCAGCTTAGGAATTGACATCGTACCTATTCTCCTGTTGCAGATTCCACCAGCGAAAAGCTCAGCGCTTTTGGGCGCGCCTCTCGCTCCTGCTTTTTGATCTCGTGCCATTGTACATCCAACGTCGCGCCACCGCCGCTGCTATTTGGATCGTCCCGCGTTATGCAAGACAAGCTCGCCGGGCCGTCGGGTGAACGGAAGACACCCGCGCCATCAACGTCGCGGCGAATCTGACGGCCCGCTTTGGCGACGCCGCTCAAACCCGATAGGGATCGACCCGAAGGTTTTCGTCGAAGCTCCGGGGCTCTACAACCCAATCTTCAGGCCACTTAAAAGGTAAACGCTTACTGTAATCCTAGGTGAGTTACTTGCCTTCCCGTCAATCTTAGGATTAACTACGATGAGCGAATACCGGATAGGAGTTGTCGAGGATCGGCCCGCATGTTGAATCTATGAATTTTAATATTGCACGCTTCCGGGCAGGCCTTTTGCATTCCTTCCAGATTCTTGGCTGCCGTTCCAGATCGGCTCAAGGTGCGCTAGGTTGTCTTCCGCCTCGAGGCTCAGTTCGGATTGAATTTAGCTATATAATTGGCAGGGACTGGCGGCCGGCCATGACCGCGCTCGGTAGGGGAGAAAACAAAAGGTGAAGCTAGTATTTAAATGCTGGAAGACGATAATTTGGACCGCTCTGGCGACTTCGGGTCTTTTTCTAGGTTTTTTGGGATCGGCCCAATCCGCGCGTGCGCAACAGAGTGGCGACGGTGTGGAGGTCCTCCAGATTCGGCCGAACTTCTACATGATCGCTGGAGCGGGCGCTAACATCGCCGTGCAAATAGGGGCGGATGGGGTCGTTCTGGTGGACACAGGCAATGCCGAAGCGTCGGACCGCGTACTGGCCGCCATACAGAAGTTAACCGATCAACCCATCCGCTACATTATTAATACCAGCGCTGGTCCGGATCATGTGGGCGGAAACGCCAAGCTCTCTAAGGCTGGCAAAAGCGTTTTTGCGACAGGAACCGTGCCTCTGGGCGGTGAGTTTGGAAAAGCGATGAGCAACGGCTTCGCGGCATCGATTCTGGCGCACGAGAATGTTTTGCTGCGAATGAGTGCGCCTACCGGAAAGGTGTCCCCCTTCCCCAATGAGTCCTGGCCAGTGGAAACCTTTGATCAAAAGCGGAAGTATATTTACTTGAATCACGAAGCAATCGAGGTTCTTCACCAACCTGCGGCACATACTGATGGCGACAGCATTGTTTTCTTTCGCGGCTCCGACGTTGCAGTAGCGGGCGACATCCTGGATACTACCCGCTTCCCTGTGATCGATTTGGAGAGGGGTGGCAGTATTCAAGGGGAAATCGACGCTTTGAACCGGCTGCTGGAACTGGCGATTCCATCCATCCCCTTTGTCTTCCAGCCGGGTGGCACTTATGTCGTACCCGGGCATGGCCGCATCTACGATCAGGCCGATGTTTTGGAATACCGCGACATGATTGTGACGATCCGGGACGTGATCGCCGACATGATCGAGCGTGGCATGACGCTGGAGCAAATCAAAGCAGCGTCTCCGGCCAAGCCGTATGAAGTGGAGTACGGCTCAAAGGCGGGTCCTTGGACCACTAATGATTTTGTCGAAGCAATCTATAAAAGTTTGGCAAAAAAGAAGTAAGCGATAACAGGATCATGAGAAAGGCGATCAAAACTGTGAGTCTTCTAGTCTTCAAAAGGCGCGATATGCGGCTCCTTTTGCCCGCCGTCGCGGGGTTGCTGCTGGTGCAGCTTCCAGTTCTGGGCCAATTCGAGGGCAGGGGGCCTGCGGGGCCTCCTCCGCCTCCCAGAGCCGGCGCACCCTTCGATCTAACCGGCTATTGGGTTTCCGTAATCACCCAAAACTGGCGCCTGCGGATGGTCACGCCTCCCAAGCGCGATTACATGGGCATACCGCTGACGGTTGAATCAAAAAAGATAGCGGATGCCTGGGATCCCGCCAAGGACGAGGCTGCCGGCCAGCAATGTAAGTCCTACGGGGCGGCAGCCATAATGACCCTTCCCGAGCGGCTGCACATAACCTGGCAGGACGACACCACGCTGCAAATGGACATTGACGCAGGAACGCAGACGCGGCAGTTTCACTTTGGAAAATGGAGCAACCCCGGGGGTAAACCTACGTGGCAAGGAGAATCGGTGGCGGAGTGGGTGCCGCGCCGAGGTCAGGGTGCTCCGCCGAGCACACCGGCTTCCCGATATTTGAAAGTCACTACGCGGCGCATGTTGCCAGGCTATCTGCGTAAAAACGGCGTTCCGTACAGCGAAAATGCGGTCCTCACTGAATACTACGATCTAATTCGCGAATCCAACGGCGAACAGTGGCTCATTGTGACGACTGTGGTTGAAGATCCCCTTTATTTGGACTACCCGTTAACTTTAAGCGCGCAGTTTAAGAAGCAAGCGGATGCGTCTGGCTGGGATCCCACGCCCTGCTCGGCGCGTTGGTGATTCATGGATGCATTTTTATGGAGAAGATCATGACTCGCTCTAATACTCAAACTAGAAAAGCCGGAGGCTGGGCGCTCCTGATCCTGTTAGGAACCAGCATCCCAGGATTTGCGCAGATCGATATCTCGGGCTCCTGGCCCGCCAGAAATCACAGCGACGCGCTGGGAAATAATCCGGGTCCGGAGCCCACTCCGGTCGACTACATGGGGATCCCGCTCAATCCATCGGGGCTTGCCAAGGCCTTGGCGCATTCGACCTCGCAGTTGTCGATGCCGGAGCGCGTCTGCGCGTTCTATTCACCGGTTTACGTGATGCTGGGCCCGTTCGGCTTGAAATTGTGGAACGAGACGGAGCCCCGTAACGGGACTACTATCGCCTGGAAGATCGGCGGCTGGGAGGATCTGGCGGAGTTTACCATTTGGATGGATGGGCGTCCCCACCCTTCCAAGTACGCGCCCCACGAAATGAGCGGCTTTACGACCGGAGTTTGGGAAGACGATATCCTGAACACCTACACCACTCATATGAAAGCCGGGATCAGTCGGCGCAATGGCGCCCCAACCAGCGATCAGACCACGATGACTATGCATTTTTTAGTTCACGGCGACGAACTGACGGTTACCGCGCGGGTTGAGGATCCTGTATATCTGACGGAGCCCTTTTACCTAACCCGCACGTTTCAGCGGACCGCAATGAATCCCATGAGGTCAGTGGGTCAGCCCTGCATTCAAGGAAATGAAGGAATAGCGGAGGGCGTTGTACCTCATTACCTTCCGGGCAAGAATCTTTTTGTTGACGAAATGACCAAAGTCTACAACATCCCCGCCGAAGCGGCATTGGGCGGCGCGGAGACAATGTATCCCGAATACAGGAAGAAAATAAAAGACAAATATGTGGTGCCGGAGAAGTGTCCGCGCGCCTGCGGAGGTCCTGGTCTTTATCCGCTGCGGGCTTTCTGAGTACATCCGTATAGAGTTGGCAAACGGAGAGGAATTAATGAGAAAACTAAGCACGGTTTTAACACTCTTCGTCTGTGGGTTCACTTTTCTCTCCGCGCCAGCGCCCCGCCTATGACGGCCCACTCGAGGGAGGAGTTCATGACTCGCTCTACGGTTCGAACGCGGAAAGCCGGAGGCTGGGCGCTTCTGATTTTATTGAAATCCAGCATCCCAGCATTTGCGCAAATCGACATCTCGGGCTCCTGGCTTGCTAAAAATCACAGCGATGCGCTGGTCAATTATCCCGGTCCGGAGCCGATTCCGGTCGACTACCTGGGGATCCCACTAAATGCGTCCGGCGTGGCCAAAGCCTTGTCTCATTCGACCTCCGAGCTATCGATGCCGCAGCGCGTGTGCGCATTCTATTCACCGGTCTATGTGATGCTGGGCCCTGCCAACTTGAAATTGTGGAACGAGGCTGAGCCTCGTAATGGAACCACCACCGCCTGGAAGCTCGGCGGCTGGGAGGACCTGGCGGAGTTCACCATCTGGATGGACGGGCGCCCCCATCCCTCGAAGTATGCGCCCCATGAGATGAGTGGCTTTACCACTGGGGTTTGGGAAGACGACGCCCTGACCACTTTCACCACTCATATGAAGGCCGGCATCACTCGGCGCAACGGGGCGCCCAGCAGCGACCAAACCACCATGACGCTGCATTTTTTCGTTCATGGCGATCAACTGACGCTGACCGCGCGCGTTGACGATCCGATATATCTGACGGAGCCCTTTTATCTCACCCGGACGTTTCAGCGGACTGCAATGGCTCCGCTGGCGTCCGTGGGACCGCCTTGCATTCAAGGAAATGAAGGAGTGGCGGAGGGAGTCGTACCGCATTACCTCCCTGGAAAGAATCTTTTCCTGGACGAAATGACGAGACTCTACAATATCCCAGCCGAGGCAGTGCTGGGAGGCGCTGAGACGATGTATCCGGAGTACCGGAAAAAATTGAAAGATAAGTACGTGATTCCCGAGAAGTGTCCTGTGAAGTGCGGCGGCCCTGGCCTTTATCCGCTTCGGCCTTTTTAGTCGGAATACCTTGAAACTGGAGAGCGTTGGAAGGAATTTTATGAGAAGACTAGCTTTTGCTTTTTTGCTCGCGGTGACGGCGGCCAGCTTGATCCAAGCGCAAGCCCAACCGGGCGAATCCGTCATACGCCTGGATCCGGCGCTCGATGCCATTATATCGCCGACGGCCAAGCTTGAGATGCTTAAAACCGATGAATATGGCATTTCTGAAGGCCCGGTTTGGGTTCGCGACGGCCAAACGGGATACCTACTGTTTAGCGACATCGTTGCGAATGTTGTCTACAAATGGACTCCGGACAATAAGGTTTCCGTGTATTTGAAAGACAGTGGATATACAGGCCCTCTGGCGAAAGTCAGTATGGAAGGATATATTGCCCGCAGCGGACCGCTTTTTGTCTTCGATTTTGGTTCGAACGGGCTTACCCTCGACAAGCAGGGGCGGCTAGTGTTGTGCGCGCAAGGCGACCGCGCCATCGTCCGCATCGAAAAGGACGGAACCCGCACAGTGCTCGCCGACCGCTATGAGGGCAAAAGACTGAATCGCCCTAACGATCTGGTGATGAAATCCGATGGGGCGGTTTATTTTAGCGATCCGCACATGGATAACCCCACTATGGAATTAACGATCAATGGAGTCTTCATGGCTAAGGACGGTAAGGTACAGCTCCTCGCCAGCGATTTCCGGCCCAACGGCCTCGCGTTTTCACCTGACGAGAAGATCCTCTATCTCAATGGCAACGGCGGGATCCGCAGTTATGACGTTCGGCCCGACGGCACCATCGAAAATGGGCGGGTCTTTATCGATATGAGGTCAGATAAAACCCCGGGCGGACCCGACGGAATGAAGGTGGACCAGAAAGGCAATGTGTATTGCACCGGACCCGGCGGTATCT